>NZ_JBIVMX010000039.1:0-49356 GCF_044753305.1 Pseudomonas sp. NPDC088429
CGCGACGCAGTTCGATCACGACGCGCATACCGTCCTTGTCGGACTCGTCGCGCAGTTCGGTGATGCCTTCCAGCTTCTTCTCTTTAACCAGCTCGGCGATCTTCTCGATCAGACGCGCCTTGTTCAACTGGTAAGGGAGTTCGGTAATAACGATCTGCTGACGGCCACCGACCTTGTCGATGTCTTCAATGATCGAGCGGGCGCGCATGTAAATACGCCCGCGACCGGTGCGGTAGGCTTCGATGATACCGGCGCGACCGTTGATGATCGCGGCGGTCGGGAAGTCCGGACCGGGGATGTATTGCATCAGTTCATCGACGGTCAGCTCAGGGTTGTCGATGAGCGCCAGGCAACCGTCGATGACTTCACCGAGGTTGTGCGGCGGGATGTTGGTCGCCATGCCCACGGCGATACCGCTGGAGCCGTTGACCAGCAGGTTGGGGATACGGGTCGGCATGACCGCCGGGATCATTTCGGTGCCGTCGTAGTTCGGCACCCAGTCCACGGTTTCTTTGTGCAGGTCAGCCAGCAGCTCGTGCGCCAGCTTGGTCATGCGCACTTCGGTGTATCGCATCGCCGCAGCGTTGTCGCCGTCGACCGAACCGAAGTTGCCCTGACCGTCTACCAGCAGGTAGCGCAGGGAGAAAGGCTGGGCCATACGAACGATGGTGTAGTACACCGCAGTATCACCGTGCGGGTGATACTTACCGATCACGTCGCCGACAACACGGGCAGATTTCTTGTACGGCTTGTTGTAGTCGTTACCCAGCTCGCTCATCGCGAACAGTACGCGACGGTGCACGGGCTTGAGGCCATCGCGCGCATCCGGCAGTGCACGGCCGACGATTACGCTCATCGCGTAGTCGAGGTAGGACTGCTTCAGCTCGTCTTCGATATTGACCGGGAGGATTTCTTTGGCCAGTTCGCCCATGAGAAGCCTGATTCCTTTTTCTGGTGAAACTTCGTCATATCCATATGGGACCAACGAAGCTCGTCGGGGCCGGCCGAGTGCCATGCGCCGACTTACGACAAATCAACATTGGAGCGTGGATTTGCGCAGTAAAGACAGCTTCGTGAAGCTGCCTCGGAAAACGCCGGATGTTATCACAAAGGCCGCCACGCACCTATCCCCCAGATGCGCATGGAGCATAGTTAGTTGACCGGTGACAGGCTTAACGGGGACGAGAGAGGCTTAGAGCTTCTTTGAATGCAGAAATGGGGCTCGGTTTAACGATGTTTATTGACTTTTTGGGGTGCGCACACCTGTAGGAGCTGCCGAAGGCTGCGATCTTTTGACTTTGTCTTCTAAAAACAAAGTCAAAAGATCGCAGCCTTCGGCAGCTCCTACATTGAGTGTCACCGCATCAATGCAGGCGTTTGCGGCACATCAACTGGGCCATTTTCGCGGTATCCGGGCGCTCGACGATGCCTTTCTCGGTGACGATCGCGTCGATCAGATCCGCCGGCGTCACGTCAAACACCGGGTTGAACGCTTCAACGTCGGCACCGACGCGCTTGCCGCCGACTTCCAGCAACTCGGCGCCATCGCGCTCTTCGATCGGGATGTCGTCGCCGCTGGCAAGGTTCATGTCGATGGTCGAACTCGGCGCCACCACCATGAAACGCACGCCGTGGTGCATGGCGTTGACCGCCAGTTGATAGGTGCCGATCTTGTTCGCCACGTCACCATTGGCAGTGATGCGGTCGGCGCCCACGATCACCCAGGTCACACCTTTGGTTTTCATGATGTGTGCAGCAGCGGAGTCGGCGTTCAGGGTCACCGGAATGCCTTCGTTGGCCAGTTCCCACGCGGTCAAACGCGAGCCTTGCAGCCACGGACGGGTTTCGTCGGCGTAAACGCGCTCGACCATGCCTTCAATAAAGGCTGCGCGAATCACACCCAGCGCGGTACCGAAACCGCCTGTGGCCAGCGCGCCAGTGTTGCAATGGGTCAGAATCGCCTGAGCATTGCCCTGATGCTTGCGGATCAGGTCGACGCCGAGCTGCGCCATCGTCAGGTTGGCTTCACGGTCGCTTTCATGAATAGCGATCGCCTCGGCTTCCAGCGCCGCCAACGGATCGGCGTTTTCTCTCACGCGATCCAGGCGATCGTGCATACGGCCGAGCGCCCAGAACAAATTGACCGCAGTCGGACGGGAATCAGCCAGCAAGGCGAAATCCTCTTCCAGCGCCGCGTACCAGTCGCCACCTTCAGCGATCCGCGCACGCGCGGCGAGCACGATGCCATAGGCCGCACTGATGCCGATGGCCGGCGCGCCACGCACCACCATCGAGCGAATCGCCTCGGCCACGCCGGCGGCGCTGGTGTAGGCAATCCACGTTTCTTCAAACGGCAAAATACGCTGATCCAGCAGGTGCAGCGCGCCGTCTCGCCAATCGATGGCCTTCACTTTCTCCGCAGCCAACAGTCGATCGCGCATCCCACACCCCGCACTCATGAACAAAAGCCGCCGATTATAGCGATCCCCCCGCGAAGACGCTCGGGTATACTTCGCCATCCTTTACAAAAGCACTGGAACCGACCCTCGATGCCGAAACCTGCCATTGCGCTCGACTTATTATTGCTGCCGACCTGGCTGGTACCCGTCGAACCCGCAGGCGTTGTGCTCAAGGAGCATGGCCTGGGCATCCGCGACGGTCGCATCGTGTTTATCGGCCCGCGCGCCGAAGCATTGAAGTGTAACGCCAGCGAAGTCCGCGAATTGCCGGATGTACTGCTCGCCCCCGGCCTGATCAATGCGCACGGCCACGCGGCGATGACGTTGTTCCGCGGCCTGGCCGATGATCTGCCGCTGATGACCTGGCTGGAAAACCACATCTGGCCGGCCGAAGCGAAATGGGTCGATGAAGATTTCGTCCGCGACGGCACCGATCTGGCCATCGCCGAGCAGATCAAGGGTGGCATCACTTGCTTCTCGGACATGTACTTCTTCCCGAAAGTCGCCAGCGAGCGCGTGCACAACAGCGGCATTCGCGCGCAAATCGCCATTCCAATCCTCGATTTCCCGATCCCGGGCGCGAGCAGTGCCGATGAAGCCATTCGTCAGGGCGTCGAATTGTTCGGCGACTTGAAGCATCACGAACGCATCAAGATCACCTTCGGCCCTCATGCACCGTACACCGTCGGCGACGAGAATCTGGAAAAAATCCGCGTGATTGCCGAGGAGCTCGATGCATCGATTCATATGCATGTGCACGAAACCGCGTTCGAAGTTCAGCAGTCATTGGAGAAGCTCGGCGAACGCCCGCTCGCCCGCCTCGGCCGCCTAGGCTTGCTCGGCCCGCGTTTCCAGGCCGTGCACATGACCCAGATCAGCGATGACGACCTGGCGTTGCTGGTAGAAAGCAACACCAGCGTGATCCATTGCCCGGAATCCAACCTCAAACTGGCCAGCGGCTTCTGCCCGGTCGAGCGTTTGTGGCAGGCTGGGGTGAACGTTGCGGTCGGCACCGATGGCGCAGCGAGCAACAATGATCTCGATTTGCTCGGTGAAACCCGCACTGCTGCGCTGTTGGCGAAAGCCGTCGCCGGTTCGGCCACCGCGCTCGACGCCCATCGTGCGCTGCGCATGGCCACGCTGAATGGCGCGCGGGCACTGGGGATCGAAGCGCAAGTGGGTTCGCTGGAAATCGGCAAAGCCGCCGACATCGTCGCTTTCGATCTGTCCGGCCTGGCCCAGCAACCGGTGTATGACCCGGTGTCGCAGCTTATATACGCCACCGGCCGCGACTGCGTGAAACATCTGTGGGTCGCCGGCAAACAACTGCTCGACGACCGCCGCCTGACGCGACTGGACGAAGCACAACTGGGCGCCACCGCCCGGGCCTGGGGCCAGCGCATCAGCGGCCACAAAGAATCGTAAAAACCCCGGAACACAAACCGGGGCTACAACCTTTTTCAAGTTTTAGAGGATTTAACATGAGCAACGTCGACCACGCCGAAATCGCCAAATTCGAAGCCCTGGCCCATCGCTGGTGGGATCGTGAAAGCGAATTCAAACCGCTGCACGACATTAACCCGCTGCGCGTCAACTGGATCGACGAGCGGGTCAATCTGGCCGGCAAGAAAGTCCTCGACGTCGGTTGCGGCGGCGGCATCCTCAGCGAAGCCATGGCCCAACGTGGCGCCACCGTGATGGGCATCGACATGGGCGAAGCGCCGCTAGCGGTCGCGCAACTGCATCAGCTGGAATCCGGCGTCAACGTCGAATACCGCCAGATCACTGCCGAAGACCTCGCTGAAGAAATGCCTGAGCAGTTCGACGTAGTGACCTGCCTTGAAATGCTCGAGCACGTGCCGGATCCATCCTCGGTGATCCGTGCCTGCTTCCGCATGGTCAAACCGGGCGGCCAGGTGTTCTTCTCGACCATCAACCGTAATCCGAAGGCGTACTTGTTCGCCATCGTCGGCGCTGAATACATCATGAAGTTGCTGCCGCGCGGCACCCACGACTTCAAGAAATTCATCCGCCCGTCCGAGCTCGGCGCCTGGAGCCGCATGGCCGGCCTGACCGTGAAGGACATCATCGGACTGACCTACAACCCGCTGACCAAACACTACAAACTGGCCAGCGACGTTGACGTCAACTACATGATCCAGACCCTGCGCGAGGAGTAAGCCGATGGCCATCAGAGCGGTTCTCTTCGACATGGACGGCACCCTGCTCGACACGGCGCCGGACTTCATCGCCATCTGCCAGGCAATGCGCGCCGATCGCGGCCTGCCGCCGATCAACGACAAGCACATTCGCGACGAGATTTCCGGCGGCGCCAAAGCCATGGTCGCGGTGACGTTCTCGATGGATCCGGAATCGCCGGGCTTCGAGGAATTGCGCCTTGAGTTCCTTGAGCGCTATCTGGTCGGCTGCGCCGTACACAGCAAGCTGTTCGACGGCATGGGCGAACTGCTCGCCGACATCGAAAAGGCCAACCTGATCTGGGGCGTGGTGACCAACAAGCCGCTGCGCTTTGCTGAACCGATCATGCAGCAGTTGGGGCTGGCCGAACGTTCGGCGCTACTGATCTGCCCGGATCACGTGAAAAACAGCAAGCCGGATCCGGAGCCATTGATCCTCGCGTGCAAGATGCTTGATCTGGATCCATCGACGGTTTTGTTTGTGGGCGATGATCTGCGCGACATCGAATCGGGGCGCGACGCCGGCACGAAAACCGCGGCGGTGACGTTTGGCTACATCCACCCGGACGACAACCCGCGGCATTGGGGCGCGGACGTGGTGGTGGATCATCCGTCGGAGTTGCGCAAGGTGCTCGATAGCGCGCTCTGCAGCTGCTGATCAAGGTCAAAAGATCGCAGCCTGCGGCAGCTCCTACAGATATTTACTGCCCTGTAGGAGCTGCCGCAGGCTGCGATCTTTTAGCTATTAATGGATTGTGAGGTTTTTATGTTTGATTACTCCGCTCGTCCCGAATTGCTCAAGGATCGGGTCATTCTGGTCACCGGTGCCGGGCGTGGCATTGGCGCGGCTGCGGCGAAAACCTACGCCGCTCACGGCGCGACCGTGCTGCTGCTGGGCAAGACCGAAGCCAATCTGACGCAGATCTACGACGAGATCGAAGCGGCGGGCCATCCGCAGCCGGCAGTGATTCCGTTCAACCTCGAAACCGCCCTGCCCCATCAATACGATGAACTGGCAGCGATGATCGAAGCTGAATTCGGCCACCTCGACGGTCTGCTGCACAACGCCTCGATCATCGGCCCGCGCACGCCGATCGAGCAGTTGTCCGGCGAGAATTTCATGCGCGTCATGCAGATCAACGTCAACGCCATGTTCATGCTGACCAGCACCCTGCTGCCGCTGCTCAAGCTGTCGCAGGATGCTTCTGTTGTCTTTACCTCCAGCAGCGTCGGTCGTAAGGGCCGCGCCTATTGGGGCGCTTATGGCGTGTCGAAGTTTGCCACCGAAGGTTTGATGCAAACCCTTGCCGACGAACTCGAAACCGTGGCGCCGGTGCGCTCCAACAGCATCAACCCCGGCGCCACTCGCACCAGCATGCGTGCTCAGGCGTATCCGGGGGAAAACCCGCTGAACAACCCGACGCCAGAGGAGATCATGCCGGTCTATCTGTATCTGATGGGCCCGGACAGCACCGGCATCAACGGCCAGGCTTTCAACGCTCAGTAGTGCCATACGTCGGCTTTGTTGCCGCGGCGGATTCCCGTCGCGGCCAACATTTGCCGCTCGCGGCCGTCACAATTTAGTCAATTATCCAGCGCGAACTTTCCCCGCAAGCTCGCAAGCCATTGAATAAAAACGGTTTTAACAAATATGAACCGAATGGCACGACTTTCGCTCTAATTTTCCTCAAAGCAAGCCGCGTGAAGGCAATGGGGCGAGGCCGATTTCGATAGCTTACTAATCGTCATCAGGCAGACTAAACTTACGCCAAACGTCCTACGGGACTGATGGATCAGTATGACGCGCAGCCCATAGCCGCTCTCACCCAGCCTGTAAGACAGACTTACTGCTAAGGGTTCACGCCATATGAAATCACCCTCCCAGACCAATGCAATTGACTTCGACAGCGCCAAATTGCAACGCCTGGGCTTCGGTCAACTGCCTCCCTTGCTGGAGCGACCGACCAGTCTTGCGCAGCTGCGCCAGCAACTGAGCCTGCAACTGCAAACCAGTCTTGAACCGCAGCGTATCCTCGGGCTGTTTTTCCGTGAGGTTCAACGCCTCGTGCCGCTGGACGCCTTGAGCTACGTGCATCAGGGCAGCGACCTGCGGCTGGAGTTCGGCGCTCGCGGTCACCATTCGGTCAGCTACAGCTTGAGCCACGAAGGCGAGCACATGGGCGAACTGGTGTTCCGCCGCAATCAGCGTTTCAACGAACAGGATCAGGGCAACCTCGAATCACTGCTGTCGTCGCTGCTGTATCCGATGCGCAACGCCCTGCTCTACCGCGCCGCGACGCAAAGTGCTCTGCGAGATCCGCTGACCGGCGCCGGCAACCGCATTGCCATGGAGCAGACCCTGCAACGCGAGATCGACATGTCGCGCCGGCACGGGCAGCCACTGTCTGTGTTGATGCTGGATATCGACCACTTCAAACGCGTCAACGACAGCCATGGGCACAGCGCCGGTGATGACGTGCTCAAAGCCGTGGCGGCGTCGATCAAGGGTCAGTTGCGCAACGTCGACATGGTCTTTCGTTATGGCGGTGAAGAGTTTTTGATTCTGCTGTCGAACACCAGCCGCGAGGCGGCGGCGATGGTTGGCGAGCGACTGCGTTATGCAGCGCAGGCTGCCGAGTATTACGCGGATGGCCAGTTGATCGAGTTGACGGTGAGTCTGGGCTGCTCGACGCTGCTGCCGGGGGAATCGGCGGAGAGCCTGTTGCGCCGCGCGGACAGTGCGCTGTATGTGGCCAAGCGCGAAGGTCGTAACCGCTTGGCAATGGCGGGTTAAGCCCTCCGGACACCCCCAAATCAAATGTAGGAGCGAGCCTGCTCGCGATGCGATCTGACATTCAACAATGATGTTGACTGACAGTCCGCAATCGCGAGCAGGCTCACTCCTACATTTTTTTACGCGGTGTTAGCCGGAATCAGCTCTCGACTACCGCCCTGCGCTCACGGCTTACAAGCAATCGCTCGGACGTTTCCAGTTGCATGCACCGTTCGAGGAACAGGTACATATAGTCGTAGCTCTTGCACACCGCCTGACGCAGCTCGGTCTGCAAGGCCTTGCTCGGGTTCATCCCCGCCAGCGTGCAGATGATCTCCAGCGCTTCCCATGGATGCGCATCATCGTACTGCGCATGCATCTTCAGCCACTTCATCGCGCGCTTGCGATCCTCTTCCGGGAACGCGGCGGCGTAAACGCCCGTGGAGCACACCACCGCTGACCACTCACCCGTTGCGCCTTCAATTGCATAGTTAGTGGCGGCAATGGCCACGATCAGCGAATCGGCGGAACTGGTGTGCCAGCACCAATGACTCAAGGCATGCAATTCCGGCGGCACTTGTTGTGCTTGCAGGTCTTCGAGACTGACACCGTGCGCGCGACTCCAGTGCACCCAATAATCGGCGTGGTTGAGTTCGACGCGGATATTGCGCATCAACCAGCGCCGCGCCATGTCTTCACCCGGATGCCGGGCGAACTTGGTTTTGGTCAGGTTCTGCGCCATGTACAACGCGAACTGCTCAACTACCGGCCAGCCCCCGACAAGGTACTGACGCATGGTTTTTGCGCTGAGCTTGTTATCACGCATGCGCAGATACAACTCATGTTCGACAACCCGGCGCTTGCTCTCGCTGCAATCCTCAATGAGCTGTTGTGCCCAGGCAGGATAACTTGCAGCTTCCATGAGTGGTCCGGTTCGGTTGAATGTGTCGATCACTGTTCGGCTCCTTTTGATTTGTGATTATAAGGATCGGCAAGAGATTTCAACGGAACGTGCCAGGCGCTTTGAATAACAGCGGCTGCGGTCTGGCGGGCCGACTTTGCAAACTGTCACAGGTAAACAACTGCGGACGCTCAATAACGTAACCCTGAGCGTAATCAACTCCGATCTCAAGCAAGGCTTGTTCGATCTGGGTTGTTTCAACAAATTCGGCAATTGTCTGCTTACCCATGACATGCCCGATGTGATTGATCACTTCGACCATTGCGCGGTTAATCGGGTCGTCCAGCATATCCTTTACGAAACTCCCGTCGATCTTCAGGAAGTCTACAGGTAAATGTTTCAAGTAAGCGAATGAAGACATTCCGGCACAAAAGTCATCCAGCGAAAAGTAACAACCTAAGCCTTTGAGTTCATTAATAAAACGTATTGCACTGCCTAAATTTGAAATAGCACTGGTTTCTGTAATTTCAAAACAAATCATTTCAGGCGGGATGGCATAGTTAACAAACTGTTCCCGCAGGAAGTGCAAAAACGCGTCATCTCCTATAGTAATGCCTGACAGATTAATCGCACACATCGCCAACGGGCCTTCATGTTCTTCTGCAATACATTGAGCAATAACCTTAAATACGTTTTGCACAACCCAACGATCTAACTGACTCATCAATCCATAACGTTCAGCGGCCGGAATGAAACTGTCCGGAAGAATCATCCGGCCGGATTCATCATGCAGGCGCAGCAAAATTTCGATGTGCGCGCGGCCATCCTGAATGCCGCCCAGCGGGGCGATTTCCTGGGCGTACAGGCAGAAACGGTTTTCCTCCAGTGCCATGTGCAAGCGTTGCACCCAGGCCATCTCGCCGAAGCGCAGGGACAGCTCGGAATCGTCGGCGTGATAGACCTGCACCCGATTGCGGCCCTTTTCCTTGGCCATGTAGCAGGCCATGTCGGCGGCGCGCAGCGACGCTTCGAGGGTGGTCGGCGTCTGACCGACATGCACCAGGCCGATACTGACGGTGGTCAGAAATGGACGGCCTTTCCACACGAAATGCAGGTTCTGCACGGTCTGGCGCAGGCTGTCGGCAATCTTCTCCGCTGCTTCCAGCGCGCAGTTCTCCAGCAAGATCCCGAACTCATCACCACCCAGCCGCGCCAGGGTGTCGCCCTCGCGCAGGCCTGATTGCAGCAACGCGCAGATATGCCGCAACAACTCATCGCCCGCCGCGTGACCGCAGGTGTCGTTGACCAGTTTGAACTGGTCGAGATCGAGGAACATCAGCGCATGTCGCCCGCCCTGCCGCGAGAGATTGTGCAGGGCTTGCTCCAGGCGATATTCGAACTCGCGGCGGTTGGCCAGCCCGGTCAGCGCATCGTGGGTTGCCTGCCACGACAGATTGGCGATGTACTGCCGCTCCTGGGTCATGTCGTGCAACACCAGCACCGTGCCGCTGACTTTGCCGGCATTGCGGATTGGCGCGCCGACCAGCGTCACCGACACCGTGCTGCCGTCGAGTCGCTGAATCAGTTTGGAGTGTTCGCTGCCACCACTGAGCTGGCCGCTGAGAATGTGTTCGATCAGCGTCAGCCCTTCGGCCTGCGCGTTGTCATCGAGCAAATTGAACAAGGCCGCCAACGGCAAGCCGGCAGCCTGCTCGGCTTTCCAGTGGGTCAGGGCCTCGGCAGCCGGGTTCATATAGTCGATAGCGCCGTCGACATCCGTTGTGATCACGCCGTCGCCAATCGAATGCAGCGTGACATGCGCACGATCTTTTTCCAGTTGCAGGGCTTCGGCAAACGCGTGGCGTTGTTTGAGCAACTTGCGGGTGCGCAACAGCGCCAGCACGATCAACCCCAGCGCGGTGGCGAGGTTGGTGAACAGCAACAGCCGCAGAATCACCCGCGAGCCTTCACCCAAGGCATCACTGAACGCTTTGGCCGCCGGCGTCACGCCGTCGTTGATATCAAAAATCTGCGCTTTCCAGAGGCGAACATCAGCATCGGACGCGGTGTTCTCGGTGATGCTGTGGTGCATCTCGCGAGCCACGTTATCCAGCTCCACCAGATAGGCATCGCCCACCGTCCAGCGGTCGATCGCCCTTTCCAGATAACTGAAATGACGAAAATTGAGGTACAGCCAGATCAGGCTGGAGACGTCATCCGGATGGTTGCCACCCTTGAGAATGCCTTCACGCGCGGATTCCAGATCCGGTGGCTGACGATCCAGGGCGACGCGCAATTGATGACCGCCCTGCGGCACGGCAATGGCGTCCTGATACTTGAGGAAGATCGCCTCGTCACGGCTGTCGGCGTACAGGTTGAGGTAATAAATAGCGTCTTTCTGACCTTTCGACCACAGGCTCTCGCCCGCCACGTAACCACGCACGGCCGACAGGACATAAAGACTCACACCGCCCAATAACGCCTGAAACAACACGACGGCAATGAAAGGCCAGACGATGCCCAACAAACGTGGCGTTCCGAGCGTCCGCTTTTGCTTCATGGGATCCCTTGTATGGCACTGCCTGATCATCCCTTCCGATCAGACCACCTTCCTAGACTAGGAGGCGATCCCGGTTAGGGCAAGCGGCGGATCAGCCTCAGTGCAGTACGGCGGCGCAGGTATATATATGTACCGCCACGGCAACCTCGATACCCGATTTACTCAGCACTTCAGGTTTCCCCTTCTGTGGGAGGAACCCTTCGCAAGGAGTGCGACATGACATTAACCTCTTTAGCTGCACCCGACACGGCAGAATCGATCGCCAGACAGGCGCTGGGGCTGGATGGCGCCGTGAATATCGATGCGTTGATTGCCCGCCCGACCGCCCGCGATTACAAACGTCACAAAGCACATTTACGTGGGAGATCCGCGCTCGCGCAGTCACTGACCATCGATGCATACAACGCGCAACGGATGGATGAGCGAATCTACGACACCGTCAAAGACTTCATGAAGTCGAGTCCGCAATTGATCCGCCGTTTGGCCAGCGACGTGATGTATCGCGCATCCAGTGACGACGTACGCGCAACCCCCTCGGTGTTTCTCCAGCGAATACTCGACTCTGCCCCCTCACAGGATCTGACCGACCGCCTGCTGAAGACACTCAAGTGGTATGGCGCGCTACCGGGCGAAAAGACGGCCCCGTCGGTGCGCTATCAACTGCTCTGCAAAGCCATCTGCCTTTACCTGCACAAGCCAATGGCCGATGAGCCACAGGTGCTCGCCGGTTTCGACTGGCAAGCACCCGCCCACTGGGGCAAGAGTTACCAGACTTTGCACGATGACTTTGAACAGCACCTGCAACGCAGCCTTCGTGCGGCCGACTGCAAAGAGGCGATCATCCTGGCGCGGATCTCCCGGAACCGACTCTCCGGGGATTTTGCAGTCAGCGATGTGCCGTCCGAGTTGCGTTATAAAAGCTCGGTGGTGTGGGTCAACTTCATGCATGGCGTACTGCTTGCCGAGGCGTTGGAGCTGAATCGCGCCCACCCGCTGTCTTTTCAGACAATGGTGAATTTGCCTTTGCAACACAGTGACGGCGCTGCTCCCGAACAACTTGAACTCATCGCCAGATTACGGCTTGGCCCCGCACTGGAATGGGCGGTGTGCATGGGATTTGTTGAGTCGCGAGATGCCCAAGATTACAGCGAGGAAGACATCGAACGAGCGATGACGGCGCTGGAGGTTCACAGCGCAAGTTTGAACACGGCCGTGATGACGCTGGAAGAACCCACTCCTGAAAGGCTGAAGATGGCCAGACAGATCAAAAACGACCAGTTCGGCCCCTATGCACTGGAGTCCGTCGGCCCCAGATTTTTCCCCCTTGAGCCACCTGCGTCGTTGTCTTTCAAGGATATGCCGACGGTGAAGCTAACCAGCTACGCCTTTCTCGACCTCTACGCTGACGACCAGTTTGAAAACGAAAAGAGATGGGGCGTTACCGAGGCCGATGGCAAGACGCGCACGAGCACAACGTTTCGAATCGACAAGAACCGACGCTGCCATCTCGAGCGCAAAGATGCTGCGGGGGATTACCGACCCTATTTTTCCGGGGGGGTCATTCCCAATGGCAAGTCATTGCCGAATATCAACACAGCATTCGAATCCGCCTTCGACCGCTATCTGACGACCGCCACCAAGGCCTATCAAACCCTGATCGCCAGCCTGCTGACTTCCCTGCCCCTCGTTGAACGCATAGCCATTTCACAGGGCGATGTCGAGGTGTTGCGTCTACGAATACCGATCAAACAGGATGGACAATCCACAGACACAAAGGCCAGAAAGGGCTTCCTGCTCAAGGTAAGCAAGGACGACGAGATCAGTTACTACGAAGTCATTCCCAGCGCAGGCCTTATTTGTTTACGACCCGGTTTGAGATTTTCCACCGTCGCGGGCGTCCGCACCGAATTTCCTTTGCACGCGATCATCCCCAACCAAACCTATTCGCCCGAACACAACCTCAGCACTTCGCTGTTGATCGACGACAAAGCGCATTTCCATGGATCGACACCTGCGCAACGCGCTTATTGCATCGGGTATTTCGATCGCGTAGCGCATCTACCGTCAGCGGACGCAGTCCCATCAGGCAGTCAACCGGCAGCGCTGATGGCGCGCCTGAATGAAGTCGCCAATTACATCGCTTCGAAGTTTCTCTACGTCGATGAACAGCAGATGCGCATCGATGCCCGGGGCATGAGCGCTTTCGACATCCTCAGGGCCGAAGGCGAGAGCCGCCGGGAAACACTAGTAGCAGTGGTCAAAGGATTCGTGCCTTTCTGGGGCAGCCTTGATGATCTGCTGGCAGACAATGCTGACAGCAAGGTACTGGGCGGCGTCGGGCTGCTATTGGATCTGGCCTCGTTTCTTTGCCCTATCGGCAAGTTCATGTCAGGGTCAATTCGTTTGATCAAGGCTGCATCTGGCACGGCGCGCATGACCGTCAAAGCCAGCCTGCCGGCCTTTTCGACGCTGACTCGCAAGCTGTTGCTGTCTTCGGTGAAAAACCTCAACCCGCTGGATGGCATTCCGTCGCTACTCAAAGGTGTCGGAAAAGGCCTGCTCGTCGCCGGTCACGCGGGCGTAGCGGGCATCAGAACGCTGAGCGACGTTGCGAACTTCCGACTGTTTCGCAACCTGCCGCAAGCAATCGATGCCGGCCAATGGAAAGCGCTGAACCCAAACGACCAATTGGCCACGATCAATGGCATTGACGACGTGCTCGTGCGCCATACCCGGTCAACGGATTCAAAACGACTGCATCTGGTCGACCCTGCAACGTCATTGCCCTACGGCCCACGCTTGCATAACAACCGACAGCTCATCCTCGGCAGATCGACTTTCAAGGCGTTGCCGCCGACCGAAAACCACGCGCTGGCAGTCTTACCGGAGCACGCCCGCGTCCGGGAAATATTCGAGACTGATGGGCGCACCACGCTGTTGGTCGATGACATCCCATACCGTCTCGACGGCGACCAACTGCGCCGCGCCGATTTGATTGATGACCAACCGATGTACAAAGCGTTGCCTTGCCGGGTCAAGCGCGCCGGGGACGAATTCTGCAAAACGCGTTATGTCACCCGTGAACCGGCACCCACCCCGGCCGTTGGCAGTTTTGACCTGAGCAAGGGCTGGGCACCGTGGTTTGGGGACAGCATTTACACGCCAGCGATTGCCGCGCAATCACTGCGACTGAAGCCCCTGAAAGTAAATACTCAGCACCCGGCGACACTGGTATTTCAAAAAGGCATTTACGCAAGAATCAATGTAGAGATCCCCTTTGGAGCGCGGAATCGGATTGATACCTACGAAACCGGGGCAATCGTCGTGCCTGCCATCGACGGTTCAAAGCATTACGTATTCACTCGACTGGGCGCCGGAAATTTCTTTTTCGCCGATCTCCCTTCCGGGCAAAGTCTTTCCACTCCACTGACCTTGCGCAACGCTGACGCCTTGCCAATGGATCTCAGAGACGAACTGACGACGGTCTACACCGGCTCGCTGAATGCCAACAACATGGCACGGATCTACGGCATCGCAGCCGTGGAGCGGGCATTGAACGCGATGGAAGAAATCGCCATTCCAATTGGCGGTCTCACCCACCCGCCCGATTCGTTGCGACTGATCAAAGTCGACACCAGCCCGGGGGAAGCGGTTCTTTTCGACCATTCCACACGAATGATTGTCAGGCATTCCAGCGACGGTGCCGCGACCTGGTCACTGTCCCGAGCAGCATCGGACTATATTCGACAGACCACGGCACGGGTGTTCAATGCATTGTTCGAGAAATCCGTGATCACCGTTGATTCAACCCCGGGCGGAGCGAAAGCGCTGAAGATCGACAACACCATGCAGCAACTGCAACACCTGATCAGCCAGCGCAACGGGAAAAAATTGCACAGCCCGCGGAACATCGCGTTCGCTGAAATCAGCACGCAAAACGGCACCCGGGAAGTGTATGTCAGCGTTTCCGGGCAACAAGGCGACACAGCCTTTCTGCCTCTGTTTGCGCGCCATCAAAACTCCGCTCAAGTAACGCTTGGTGACACGACATACATCAACATTGATCATGCGAGCAGGTTCTCTGCGACCTCGCTCAGCGTCTCTGACTCCGGAAAGATCCGCGCGATTCCGCACACTATCGACAACATTGAGACCTATTCGCCCGCCCTGACCGCGCGGCCGACCTCACTGGATACCGAGAGCAAGCTCATCCGCGTGATCCGCAGCAAATACCCCGATCCGCAAACGCTGGACTCAATAACGATCGCCACGACAATGGCACCGTGCGATTCCTGCGCGGTGGTGATGAAGCAGTTTGGTTATGAAGGCGGGCCGGAGGCGATGAACGTGCTCTGGAAGTAAGCACTCAGTGGCGCTGCAAATGCCCATAGAGCTTGGCGTACAAACCACCATCGGCGATCAATTGTTGATGGTCGCCGTCTTCAGCCACTTGCCCGCCGTCGAACACCAGCACGCGATCGGCCTGCTTCACCGCTGACAAACGGTGGGCAATGATCAGCGTGGTGCGACCGTTGAGAAAGCGCGCCATGGCCTGATGCAGGTTGTATTCGGTGGCGGCATCGAGGGCCGAGGTGGCTTCGTCGAGGATCACCACTTTTGGCTCGGCGAGGATCATCCGCGCAATCGCCAAACGTTGGCGCTGACCACCGGAGAGGCGCACGCCGGAGCGGCCGACGATGCTGTCGAGGCCATCCGGCAAGGCGCGGATGGTTGCTTCGAGCTGGGCGATTTCCAGCGCCTGCCAACAGGCTTCGTCGTCGCGCGTGCGGCCCATGGTCAGGTTGGCGCGCACGGTGTCGTTGAACAGCGCCGGGTGTTGCAACACGACCGCGACGTTCTCGCGAACGGTGTCGAGGCCGATTTCCTGCTGGGTCGAACCGCCGAAACGGATGGTGCCGGACAGCGGCGTGTACAGCCCCAGCAGCAATTGCACGAGAGTACTTTTGCCGCCGCCACTGGCACCGACAATCGCGACCTTCTCACCGGGGGCAATCGACAGATCGAGCTGATCGAGCACCAGTTCATCGCCGTAACCGAAGCTCAACCCTTGCACCTGAATACCGACGGTGTCGCGACCCTTGAACGGATCGACGCCGCCGGGATACTGCGGTTCATCGGCGCGCGCCAGCAACTCGTTGATCCGCGTCAGCGCACCGCCCGCCGCATAGTAGGCGTACTGCAGGTTGAGCAGCTGTTCGACCGGGCCGATCATGAACCACAGGTAACTGAACACCGCGAGCATCTGGCCGATCGACAGGTCGGAAAACAGCACGGTGAGCATCGCCGCCGCACGGAAAATATCGATACCGAACTGAAACAACAAACCACTGGCGCGGTTGGAGGCGTCGGTTTTCCATTGCGAGTTGACCGCGTAATTGCGCACTTCCTGCGCGCGCAGGCCGAGCCTGCCGAGGAAGAATCCCTGCCGGTTGCCGGCGCGAATTTCCTGAATCGCATCGAGGGTTTCACTCAGCGCCTGAGTGAAGCGCGCGGTGCTGTCGTTCTCGAGTTTCTTCAGGTGTTTGACGCGTTTGCCCAACTGCACCGTGGCGTAAATCACCAGCG
The DNA here is from genome assembly GCF_044753305.1 of Pseudomonas sp. NPDC088429. Lineage (NCBI taxonomy): Bacteria > Pseudomonadati > Pseudomonadota > Gammaproteobacteria > Pseudomonadales > Pseudomonadaceae > Pseudomonas > Pseudomonas sp. NPDC088429. The sequence continues at coordinate 16,478 of NZ_JBIVMX010000039.1, forward strand.
GGTTGAACAGCAAAATCAGCAGCGCCAGCTTCCAGTGCATCCACATGAGGATGCTCGCGGTGCCGACCAGGGTCAGCATCGCCACGAGGAAACGACTGAGGGTTTCGCCGACGAATTTGTCGAGGGTATCGAGATCGGTGACCAGGTGCGTGGTCACCGTGCCGCTGCCCAGACTTTCGTATTCGCCGAGGGAAATCCGCTTGAGCCGCTCGATCAGGCGCACGCGGATGCGGTAAACGATGTCCTTGGCCAGTCGCGCAAACAGCCGCGACTGCAACACGCCAAAACACAGCGAGCTGCAACGCAGAGTCAGCGTCACCACCAGCATCAGGCCGATGTAGCCTGCCGCTTGCTGCCACATGCTGGGCAACACGTGGTTCATGACTTTCAGTGCCGCATCGCCGTGGCCGAGCAAGACTTCATCGACCAGCAACGGCAGCAGCAGCGGAATCGGCACGCTGCACAGCGTCGCCAGAACAGCCACGCCGTTAGCGATCCACAGGGATTTTTTGTGTGTGAGAGCCAATCGCCGGACTTCTGCCCAGCTCAGCCGGTCGACACGCTTTACGGCTGGCGTGTCATCGGCCGGATCATGCACAGGCAGCGCGCTCCAGCCAGCGGCCGAGCAACGGCGACAGTTCGCTGAGCGGTTGATAGCCATTGGTCAGTAGCGCCAGTTGACCGTTACGCTCGGCGAGCAAGGTCGGGAACCCGGCGATGCCGAGATCCTGCACCCAATTGAAATCGGCCAAAGTGGCTTCGTGCTGATCGGCACGGTCGAAGAGCGCAGCAAATTCGATACGCGGCACGCCGGCCTGCTCGGCCAGTTCCACCAGCACGCTGGCTTGGGTGACATCACGACCTTCAGCGTAAAACGCGTGCTGGATCAGTCCGACCAGTGTCCACGCGCAATCCGGGGCCAGGCTGCGCGCGGTGACGATCGCGCGACAGGCCGGCTCTGTGTCGTAGACAAAACCGTCGGGCAACGCGCCGTCGAACCTGAACGGCTGGCCAGTAGCTTCGGTGACCGCTTGCCAGTGCTCAAGAATGTAGCGCCGCGTGGTCGGCTCCAACGCCGAGCCGCTGCCGGTGCGCAAACCGCCGACCACCAGATGCAGCTCGACCCCGGCTGCCTGCGCCTGCTCCACCAATGCCTTGGCCACTGGAGCAAAACCCCAGCACCACGAACACATCGGGTCCATCACATAGAGCAGGCGTGCAGACATGATTAAGCCTCGGTGGATGCTTGCTTATAGTTGTAGCCGATCGGGTGCGGCTGGTTGCGCGCCTTGGCCAGTTCGATCTGCTTCTGCCGGTCGATGGCGCTGCGGCGGGTCTTCTCGCTCAGCTTGTCCCAGCAATGCGGGCAACTGATGCCGGCGACGTAATGCTCGCTGGCGCGATCTTCAACGCTGACCGGTGTGCGGCAGGCATGACATTGATCGTAGTCGCCTTCGCTGAGGTCGTGGCGCACGGTCACGCGGTTGTCGAACACGAAGCAGTCACCCTGCCACTTGGTTTCTTCCTGCGGCACCTCTTCGAGGTACTTCAGAATGCCACCCTTGAGGTGGTAAACCTCTTCGTAGCCCTCGCTGAGCATGTAGCTCGAGGCTTTCTCGCAGCGAATGCCGCCGGTGCAGAACATCGCGACTTTCTTGTGCACGGCCGGGTTGAAGTGTTCTTTGATGTAGTCAGGGAATTCGCGAAAACTGGTGGTTTTCGGATCAATGGCGCCTTTGAAGGTGCCGATCGACACTTCGTAATCGTTGCGCGTATCGATCAACAGCACTTCCGGGTCGCTGATCAACGCGTTCCAGTCTTGCGGATCAACGTAGGTGCCGACCTTTTTGTTCGGGTCGACGCCTTCGACACCGAGGGTGACGATCTCTTTCTTCAGTTTGACTTTGGTGCGATAGAACGGCTGCTCGTCGCAGTACGACTCTTTGTGATCGATGTCGATCATGCGTGGGTCGTTCTTGAGCCAGGCGAGCAGGCCGTCGATGCCTTCGCGAGTGCCGGACACCGTGCCGTTGATGCCTTCTTCGGCGATCAGCAGGGTGCCTTTGATCTGGTTGTCGACCATCGCTTGCAGCAGGGGCTCGCGCAGGTTGACGTAATCTTCGAGGGTGACGAACTTATACAGTGCCGCCACGACAATCGGTTGTGTCATGGGTATTTCTCCAGGTGGCTACCCTCGCAAAGGGTGAACCGGATTCAAAAAAAAACGCGCCGGGTGAGCGGCGCGTTGCGGATTCTAGCAAAAAAGCAGCTTCAAGCGGCGAGCTTCAAGCGGCAAGCCAAAAGCGATTTGCTTCAACTTGCCGCTTGAGGCTCAAAGCTCGCAGCTGCTTCTAGTGCTTTCCTCCGGCACAGGTCGGCGATGCCGGAGCGGCGCCGGTCTCTGCCCATTCTTGCGGGGTGTAGGTGTGCAGCGCCAACGCATGGAACTCGCCCATCAGCTCGCCGAGCGTGCCGTAGACTTTCTGGTGGCGCTTGACCCGATTCAGGCCTTCGAACTGCGCGCTGACCACCACTGCCTTGAAGTGGGTCTGCAACCCGCGACTGTGCATGTGGCTTTCATCCAGCACTTGCAGATGCTCAGGCTGTAACAGGCCCAGCGTAGATTCGATGCGTTGTTGCATGCTCATCACGAACTCCGCTTACGGCTTTTTCTTGGCCGGAGCAGCGCCTTTCGGGGCCAGCTCGTTGGTCATGTCTTCCAGCAGCTTGTTGACTACCGGTACCGCGCTTTCCAGTTTGGCCTGGGTCATCTGGGCCGATTGCTGAGTCAGCTGCGGCATTTTTTCCAGGACTTTTTTACCCAGTGGCGACTGGTAGAACGCGACCAGGTCTTTCAGCTCGGATTCGCTGAAGTTGGTGGTGTACAGCTTGACCATGTCCGGCTTCAGCTTGTTCCAGCCAATGGCCTGATCCAGCGCGGCGTTGGCCTTGGCCTGATAGGTTTCCAGCACGGCTTTTTTAGCTTCAGGGGCTTTGGTCTGCTCAAAGCGCTGAGCGAACATTTGCTGCACTTGCATGTACACCGGAGTGCCCAGTTTGTCAGCGTGTGCCAGGGTCAGGAAAGCTTCGGCACTGGCGTTGTGGCTGGCGGTATCGGCAAGCACCTGGCCGCTGGCGCAAACCAGTGCAACCGCGGTACAGATGGCACGAAGACGAGTCATCGAGTTTCCTTTTAAGCAAAGCGAGGTAAAACCCCAAGGGCGACCATTCTGCGCCTAAAAATCGCTGCGGCTCAACCCCCCAAGCCTTGCCGCGCTTGATTGGCGGGGTTTTACCGGTCAACAATCGATTCGATGGAACCACCCGGGCCGAACCCGGCCTAAACTGCGCAAACAGACCAACAGGAGTGTGCACGATGAGCCGTATCGAAACCGACAGCCTGGGCCAGATCGACGTCCCGGACGATGCTTACTGGGGGGCTCAGACGCAACGCTCGCTGATCAACTTCGCCATCGGTCAGGAACGCATGCCGCTGCCGGTACTGCACGCCCTGGCCCTGATCAAGAAAGCCGCGGCACGGGTCAACGACCGCAACGGCGACCTGCCCGCCGACATCGCCCGCCTGATCGAACAGGCCGCCGACGAAGTCCTCGACGGCCAGCATGACGACCAGTTCCCGCTCGTCGTTTGGCAGACCGGCAGCGGCACCCAGAGCAACATGAACGTCAACGAGGTGATCGCCGGTCGCGCCAACGAACTGGCCGGCAATCCGCGCGGCGGCAAGACGCCGGTGCACCCGAACGATCACGTCAACCGCTCGCAAAGCTCCAACGACTGTTTCCCCACCGCCATGAGCATCGCCACCGCGCAAGCCGTGCAGGAACAACTGCTGCCGGCGATTGCCGAGCTGTCCGGAGGCCTCGCCGAACTCGCCGCGCGGCACATGAAACTGGTGAAAACCGGGCGCACGCACATGATGGACGCGACACCGATCACCTTCGGTCAGGAATTGTCCGGTTTTATCGCGCAGCTGGATTACGCCGAACGGGCGATCCGCGCCGCGCTGCCAGCGGTGTGTGAACTGGCACAGGGCGGCACAGCCGTCGGCACCGGGCTGAACTCGCCGCACGGTTTCGGTGAAGCGATTGCTGCCGAACTGGCAGCGCTGTCGGGCCTACCCTTCGTCACCGCGCCAAACAAGTTTGCCGCCCTCGCCGGCCACGAACCGCTGACCAGCCTCTCCGGCGCGCTGAAAACCCTCGCCGTGGCGCTGATGAAAATCGCCAACGACCTGCGCCTGCTCGGCTCCGGCCCACGCGCCGGTTTTGCCGAAGTGCGTCTACCCGCGAACGAACCGGGCAGCTCGATCATGCCGGGCAAGGTCAACCCGACGCAGTGCGAGGCACTGTCGATGCTGGCCTGTCAGGTGCTGGGCAACGACGTGACGATCGGCATCGCCGCCAGTCAGGGTCACTTGCAGTTGAACGTGTACAAACCGGTGATCATCCACAATCTGCTGCAATCGATTCGCCTGCTCGGCGACGGCTGCAGCAACTTCCAGCAGCACTGCATTGCCGGGCTGGAGCCGGATGCGGAAGTCATGGCACGGCATCTGGAGCGTGGGTTGATGCTGGTGACGGCGCTTAACCCGCACATTGGTTATGACAAGTCGGCGGAAATCGCCAAGAAGGCTTACAGCGAGGGGCTGACGTTGCGCGAGGCGGCGTTGGCGTTGGGCTATCTGACCGATGAAGAGTTTGATGCGTGGGTGCGGCCGGAGAATATGATTGAGGCTGGGGCCAAGGGCTAAAAACAAAAGATCGCAGCCTGCGGCAGCTCCTACATTGGAATGCGTTCTCTGTAGGAGCTGCCGCAGGCTGCGATCTTTTGATCTTCAGGCCATACGCATCCGCCGCGCCCTGAGCCCGGCAATCAACGATGGCCCCAACGCCACCAGCGCCGACCCCAACACCACCAACACCGCCCCGCCATAACCAAGCCCATTGATCTGCTCGGCATGCACGTACTCCGGCCAGATCCCCGCCGCAATCGCCACCGCGCCAAACGTTACCAACGGCGTAATCGCCAGCGTTGCACTGACCCGCGACGCCTCCCAGTGCGCCAGCGCTTCGGCAAACGCGCCATAGGCAATCAACGTATTCATGCAGCACGCCAGCAGCAACCAACCCTGCAACGGACTCAACTCCAGCGCTTCGAGCGGGTGCACCCACGGCGTCAGCAACAACGCGCAGAACAGGTAGATCACCATCATCACCTGCAACGAATTCCACACTGTCAGCAATTGCTTCTGGCCCAGCGCGTAAAACGTCCAGACCGTCGACGCCAACAACACCAACAACACGCCGGCGGTGTAATCCGACAGCGAGGTCAGCAACTCAGCCAGACGCTGATTAAAGAACAGCACAAAACCGACCAGCAGCACCAACAATCCAATGCCCTGGCCAATGCTGAAACGCTCCTTGAACACAAACAGACTGGCGATCAGCAACATGATCGGCCCCATCTGCACCACCAGTTGCGCGGTGCCGGGGCTGAGCAGGTTGAGGCCCATCAGATACAGCACGTAGTTGCCGACCAGGCCAAGTACCGCCATCAGCACCAGCCAGCCACCCTTGGGCCCCAGCACTTTGCGGCTCGGCAGGCGTTTGACCGCGGCCAGATAAATGAACAGGCAACTGCCGGACACCATCAAGCGAAACCAGGTCACCGTGACGGGATCCATCACCAGCAACACCTGTTTGAGTTTGATCGGCAGGATGCCCCACAGAAACGCGGTCAGCAGCGCCAGGAACAAGCCGTAAACCCAGCGACCGGATGAAATGTGCATGCGAACCCCAAAAGCCTGCTGACGAGTGCGCTCATTCTAGGCGTGCCGCCGGGCGCGACACAGGGACAGTTGGGGCCAGGACGTGAATGAAACTGTGCAGGTCGCAGCATTAAATTGACGCGCTGCCGTTGATCGGCTGACCGCGCGGGTTAAGTGCTTCAGGCATAAGCTGATTGGATCCCGTCCAGCGCCTCAGCCAAGGAGACCGATCATGTTAGGCATGCGCGCCCAAGACAACGCCCCCGCCACGCACTTTCGCAGCGACCGCGTGTGCCGGGTCAATGGCGAACTGTATTTCAGCACTCGGGAAAACACCCTTGAAGGGCCGTTTGAGAGTGCTGAGCAGATTGAGAAGGAAATTCAGGCTTATATTGCGCGGATGCAGGGGCTGGATTCCAACCGGATATCCGGCTGATGCCATCGCGAGCAGGCTCACTCCTACAGGGGAATGCATTCCAATTGTAGGAGTGAGCCTGCTCGCGATAGCGGTCGATCAATCAACAAATCTTTCAGGGTTCAGCGCACCGCCTCAAACAACCCCGTAGCGCCCATCCCGCCGCCCACGCACATCGTCACAATCCCGTAACGCAAATTACGCCGCTGCAACTCCCGCACCAGATGCCCGACCTGCCGCGACCCGGTCATGCCGAACGGGTGGCCAATCGAAATCGAGCCACCGTTGACGTTGTACTTGTCGTTATCGATCTCCAGCCGATCACGGCTGTACAGGCACTGCGAAGCGAACGCCTCATTGAGTTCCCACAGATCAATGTCCGCCACCTGCAAACCTTTCGCCTTGAGCAGTTTCGGCACCGAGAACACCGGGCCGATGCCCATCTCGTCCGGCTCGCAACCGGCCACGGTAAACCCACGGAAAAACGCTTTCGGCTTCAGCCCCAATTCCAGGGCTTTTTCCAGACTCATCACCAGAGTCATCGACGCGCCATCCGACAATTGCGACGAGTTGCCCGCCGTCACCGAACCGTCTTCAGCGAACACCGGTTTCAACCCGGCGAGGCTTTCATAAGTGGTGTCCGGGCGGTTGCAGTCATCGCGATCAACCACGCCGTCGAGAATTTGCACTTCGCCAGTGTTCTTGTCTTCAACGCGATATTTCACCGACATCGGCACGATTTCATCGTTGAACAGTCCGGCCGCCTGCGCCTGAGCGGTGCGGATCTGGCTCTGCAACGAATAGCGATCCTGCGCTTCACGGCTGACGCCATAACGTCGCGCAACCACTTCGGCAGTCTGGCCCATCGTGTAATAGATGCCCGGCGACTGTTGCTTGAGCAGCGGGTTGATCAGGTGATCGGTGTTGACGCTTTTCATCGTCAGGCTGATCGACTCGACACCGCCGGCGACGATGATGTCGCTGCAACCCGAGGCGATCTGGTTGGCGGCAATCGCAATCGCTTGCAAGCCCGACGAGCAGAAACGGTTGAGGGTCATGCCGGCGGTGCCGGTGCCCAGACGCGAAAGCACCGCGACGTTGCGGCCGATGTTGTAGCCCTGCGCGCCTTCGTTGGAGCCGGCGCCGACGATGCAATCCTCGACGCTGGCCGGGTCGATGTCATTGCGCGTCAGCAGCGCGTTGACGCAGTGCGCCGCCATGTCATCGGGGCGGGTCTGGTTGAACTTGCCGCGAAAGGATTTGGCCAGGCCAGTCCGCACGCTGTCGACGATCACCACTTCACGCATGGCATACCTCATTGTTGTTGTCGGTTGAGAGTGAACCGAGCATAAGTCCACCCCATTGCCGACCGCGACAATCATTCACCCCGCGTATGCGTGTCCATCGGTTCAGTCCTTGTGCTTTTTCGCGTGCTTGTCGGATTTCTCGAACGCGTCTTCGAGTGCGCGGTTGATCGTGCGCAGCACTTTCACTCGCGCCCAGCGCTTGTCGTTGGCCTCGACCAGCGTCCACGGCGCGATTTCGGAACTGGTGCGATCGACCATATCGCCGACGGCGGCGCGGTAGTCGTCCCACTTGTCGCGGTTGCGCCAGTCGTCCTCGGTGATCTTGAAGCGCTTGAACGGGATCTCTTCGCGCTCCTGGAAGCGCTCCATCTGCGTGTCTTTGTCGATGGCCAGCCAGAACTTGACGACGATCACCCCGGCGTCGGCCAGCTGCTCCTCGAAGTCATTGATCTCGCCATACGCACGCAGCCAGTCCGCCGGTGTGCAGAAACCTTCAATGCGCTCCACCAGCACTCGGCCGTACCACGAACGGTCGAACACGGTGAATTTGCCGCGCGCCGGAATATGTCGCCAGAAACGCCAGAGGTACGGTTGCGCACGCTCCTCTTCGGTCGGCGCGGCAATCGGCACGATGTTATATTGGCGCGGATCCAGCGCCGCCGCGACCCGACGGATCGCCCCGCCCTTGCCCGCCGCATCGTTGCCTTCGAACACCGCGACCAGTGCATGGCGACGCATGCGTTTGTCGCGCATCAGCCCGGACAGGCGCGCCTGTTCGGTGATCAGTTGCTCTTCGTAATCTTTCTTGTCCAGACGCTGGGTCAGGTCGAGGCTGTCGAGCAGGTTCAGATGATCAACGGGTGTGCCCAGCGGCGCGGCGCTGACATCGTGGGGATGCACGTCCGGGCGTTTCAGCGCACTTTGCAAACCTTCAAGGAGAATCTTGCCGACGGCCAGACTGCGGTAGTTCGCATCCATGCCTTCGATCACATGCCACGGCGCGTAATCGCGACTGGTGCGGCGCAGCACGCGCTCGCCGTATTTGACGAATTTGTCGTAGGTCTCCGATTGCTGCCAGTCGAGCGGGCTGATGCGCCAGCTGTGCAACGGATCGTCGGCCAACGCTTTGAGTCGCGCTTTCATCTGCTTCTTCGACAGGTGAAACCAGAATTTGAAGATCAGCGCGCCTTCATCGCAGAGCATCTTTTCCAGACGCTCGGCGCCAGCGATCGCTTGATCCAGACGTGGATCCTTGAACAAACCGTGGACTCGCCCCTGGAGCATCTGGCTGTACCAGTTGCCAAAGAAAATCCCCATCCGCCCCTTGGCCGGGAGCATCCGCCAGTAACGCCAGGCCGGTGGCCGCGAGAGTTCTTCGTCGCTCTGTTGGTCGAAAGTGCGCACCTCGATCAGGCGCGGATCCATCCACTCGTTGAGCAACTTGACTGTCTCGCCCTTGCCCGCGCCTTCGATGCCGTTGATCAAAATGATCACCGGGAAACGCTTTTGTTGCTGCAACTCGAACTGGGCTTCCAGCAGCGCTTCACGCAATGCCGGGACGGCGGCCTCGTAGGTGTCTTTGTCGATGGCGTGACCGATTTCAGCGGATTCAAACATTGGATGGCTCCTTCCAGGGTTCAGCAAGACTAGCGGATGATGACAACCTCTGAACAGATCGCAGCCTGCGGCAGCTCCTACACTGGAATGCAATCCACCCTGTAGGAGCTGCCGCAGGCTGCGATCTTTTGACATTTTCCATGGCCCCCTGGATCAGACCTTGCCATGGATCAAGCACCCCTCGCCCGATCGGCTAGAATGGCCGCCTTGACGTTGCCGAGCCTGCCATGAAACCCGTATTGCCCCACGCCCAACTCGATTGGGATGAACAGGGACGCCCGCGTTCGCGAGTGTTTGATGACGTGTATTTTTCCGACAAGTCCGGTCTGGATGAAACCCGTTATGTGTTCCTCGAACAAAACCGCCTGGCCGAGCGTTTTGCTGCGCTGCCGGCAAGCGGTCGCCTGGTTATCGGCGAAACCGGTTTTGGCACCGGGCTGAATTTTCTCTGCGCCTGGCAGTTGTTCGCACAACACGCCGTGGCCGGGGCGCGGTTGCATTTTGTCAGCGTCGAAAAATACCCGTTGAGCCCGGCCGATCTGCAACGGGCATTGGCCTTGTGGCCAGAACTCAAACCGTTGGCCGATCAATTACTCAAGCATTACGTAGCCATCCATCAAGGCTTTCAGCGCATCACTCTGGCCGACGGTCGCGTGACGCTGACCCTGTTGATCGGCGATGCACTGGAGCAATTGCCGCAACTCGATGCGCAGATCGATGCATGGTTTCTCGACGGCTTCGCTCCGGCGAAAAACCCCGACATGTGGACCGCCGAACTGTTCGTCGAACTGGCGCGACTGGCGGCACCCGGCTCGACCATCAGCACCTTCACCAGTACCGGTTGGGTGCGCCGTTTGCTCAACGCCGCCGGCTTCAAAATGAAACGCACGCCGGGCATTGGCCATAAGTGGGAAATTCTGCGTGGCGAGTTCCTCGGTTGGCCGTCAGACGTTGCGCCACCCGCCCCGGAAAAACCGTGGTTCGCCCGCCCTGCCCCAGTGACAGGCGAACGTCGTGCACTGGTAATCGGCGCCGGTCTCGCTGGATGCGCCACGGCTTCAAGCCTCGCCGCACGCGGTTGGCAAGTCAGTCTGCTGGAGCGCCACGATGGCGTGGCGCAAGAAGCCTCGGGCAATCCGCAGGGCGTGCTGTATCTGAAGCTCTCCGCCCACGGCACCGCGTTATCGCAATTGATCGTCAGCGGTTTCGGCTACACCCGTCGCTTGCTGGAAACCCTGCAACGCGGCACCGATTGGGACGATTGCGGCGTGCTGCAACTGGCGTTCAATGCCAAGGAAGCCGAGCGCCACGCACAATTGGCCGCAGCCTTCCCCGAAGATTTACTGCAATGGCTCGATCAACCCGAAGCGCAACACCGCGCCGGCATCGATCTGGATCACGGCGGTTTGTACTATCCCGAGGGCGGCTGGGTGCATCCACCGGCGCTGTGTCAGGCGCAAGCCGCGCAGCCGAACATCGAACTGCTCAGCCATCGTGACGTACTGGAACTGCGCAAAGTCGACGATCAGTGGCAAGCCTTCGACGGTGACCGCTTACTGGCCAGCGCACCGGTCGTGGTGCTGGCCGGCGCCGCCGAGATCAAACGTTTTGCGCAAAGTGCCGAGCTGCCGCTCAAACGCATTCGCGGGCAAATCACTCGCCTTGCCGAGACCGCAGAAAGCCAGGCCCTGACTACCGTGGTTTGCGCCGAAGGCTACGTCGCCCCGGCACGTTTGGGCGAACATACCCTCGGTGCGAGCTTCGATTTCAACAGCGACGACCTGACCCCGACCATCGCCGAACACGAAGGCAATCTGGCGATGCTCGAAGAAATCTCCAGCAACCTCGTGTCGCGTCTGCACATCAGCGAACAGCCTGTCGAAAACCTCCAGGGCCGCGCTGCCTTCCGCTGCACCAGCCCCGACTATTTGCCGATCGTCGGCCCCCTCGCCGACCGCGAAGCGTTCGATCAGGCATACGCCACGTTAGCCAAAGATGCCCGCCAGGTTCCGGACGTGGCCTGCCCGTGGCTTGACGGGCTCTACGTCAACAGCGGCCACGGTTCTCGCGGCCTGATCACCGCACCGCTGTCGGGTGAATTGCTCGCCGCCTGGCTCGACAATGAACCGTTGCCACTGCCGCGAAGTGTCGCTGAGGCGTGCCATCCCAATCGCTTTGCGCTGCGCCGTCTGATTCGCGGCAAGTAGCTATTACCCTTGGGGCAAGGCGCAGATCCCCAGATTAACCAAACGTATCGCATCGTCGCTCAGGCGTGTCAGCACAGCTTCCTCAGCCAGCTCGCGCTGGAACCTGATCGCATCCATCTGACTGAGATAATCGGCGGAACTGAGTGTGCTCGCCTGTTCAAATACGGCATCCAGCTGCGGTGAAAACGTCTCGTCAATGTTGGAGAACTGGCGACTGAACGTGCGTTTGAGGTAATCGCACCAGAATGACTGGCGTTGCAGGAACGTCACCCACTGCGCTGAAGCTTCAGCCGTAATGATCCTGTTCTTCGCAATGTCCAGATCAGCACGGGTCACACCGCCCAGTAATGCATAACGCATGAACCGCGGCTGCCCCGGCAGATCCAGGTCATCGGCGAGACCGGTGCGATACGCGAGGTTGACCTCCAAAGGATCGGCGCTCGGATTCTTGTCGGCATGTTCTTGAGCGATCTGGTTCAACTGATCCAAACGGAACAGACCACGGCCGAGTTTGATCAGGGGTTTGGCACCATTTACCCGACCTTCAGCAGGGCTGATCACCCTGTCGACTTCAACGGCGATTTCCAGATGACTGAAGTTTATCGCTGCACTGTCCGTACAGTTGATCGGATTGGCCGCCAGATCGAGGATCTGTTCGTACAACGGCGCTCGCTGCTCCGCCGCTTCGAGTACTGCCCAGACCCGCCGATGCATGTCCTTGGTCGCTTTCTCGGAATCGGCGGTATGACTGAGTTCCGCCAGCAGATGGAATAATCCTTCGGCCCTCGGATCATCCTTGAATGCAGTCCAGATTCGGTTACGACGATTCCAGTCCTCCCCCGCGCCGTCAGTGAACCAGAGCGATCGCGCCTGGTTTTCGTCGAGGCGGGCATTATCGTTATCCAGATAGCCCATACCGACGCCGATGTTTTCCCGGTAATTCGACAGGTACGTGCTGCTGACGTCGGACAATGGATTGAATCGCAGGTTAAGTGCCTCACTGAAACGGCGCGGGGTTGTGAAGAGCCAATCCGGCAATACCTTTATTTCGTTGTTGCGCAAATCCACCCAGTCCGGATCCGGCAAGCGTGCCAGACCTTTGGGCAATTCCGTAGCACCGGTCTCGCGCAGTGCCAGAGAGCGCAATTTCAACATATGACTGACATCCGGGGTTGCCCCCAGCGGATTGCCGCTCAGATTCAAACTGTGAAGCGTGCGTAACTGGCTCAGCTTCAACAGCGTCTGCTCGGTCAGCCTGATCTGGTTACCCGCCAGGCTCAACCGACCCAGATCAGGCATGAACGACAGAATTTCCGGCAGCCGAGTGAGCTTATTGCGATCAAGCTCCAGCGTTTCAACTTGCTTGAACGAGCGAAGGAAATACGCGATATCGTCGCCTTGCTCCATGTTCCTCAACGACAATCGTTTGATGTGGTCGAACTTCAGACCAGGTGGCAGGGTGGGCAGTTTGCCGACTCGCATGCCGTCCAGATTCAAGGTACAAACGGGTTGGCCATTGGCGTCTCTGACCCATAAGAGTCGCCGAAAACTGTCCTCAATCAGTTCAGCGGTGGCTTTGCGACTATGACGCACCTCTTGCCCATCCCCGCCGAGCGCCCTTATCGCGGGCTCATCCTCGCTCCAGAGTTCCAGTACATCGCGCAGGCTGCGCAGATCCTCACGCAACGCTTTAACACCGGTTGCCCGGGTCAGCGGGTCGTTGCCCAACTGATCGATCAATTGGCTGGCCTGGGCTTCGGTGTAGCTGGGGAAAAGCCTCAAGACTTTGCGCAGCAATGCTCGCGGATGAGTCGTCGTCATCACTTGATCGGCCTGCACACAAGCCGGCTCGAAAACAACAGGCTCAGACTTGCCGGAGATCAACATCCGCGCAGTCACCTCGCGCTCGTCCAGTGCAGCTTCAAGCAGCTTGTTGCGTAGTCGAGCCCCATCAGCAGGCACCGGATCGGGGAAACCGGCGGCGGCACGTTGCGCAGGAGTCAGCGCCTTGAGAATGGCTTGATAGCGATCGTCAGCCCCCGCTTCAACCCGTCCCAGCGATTTGCTGTCGCCATCAAACACCTCATACCCGCCATTGGATTTAACCAAAGTGCGGGTGTTCAAGGGCGTCGCCGGCTCGACACCAATCGCTTCCAGCAAAGGCCCTTTCAGGGTTTTTTCTCGTACCTCAAGCCGCAGTTGTGCATCCCAGCCGCTCAGGCGTGGCAGTAACTGTATGGCCAGCTTTTCAGTGTCCGGATTGGCCAATACCGGCAAATGAAGCCCGATCAGCGCACGATCAACACGTACCTGATGGGTCGCGGCCCTGACCTTCTGCGCCAGACCGACAGGCACTCGACCGGTAGAGCGTAGGTGCAGACGCTCGACACTCGGCGCTTGATCGATAAGACGCTGCGCATGGCGCGCCGGCAGCTCGACAAACGTATTGCGCAGCTTCTGCACATCGTCAGCCTCGATCCGGTCATAGCGTTCATACATTCGCTGGAACACCGCCGGATGATCAGCCTTGAGCCGTGAGCCGAGTTTTTTAGCGAGAATCTCGCGCTCGTTCTGACGACCGGGATTGCCCCCCAGCAAGGCATCGACTTCCTTCTGATGCAAACCATTGATCACCGTTTGCAGCAATTGACCTTCGGCCAATTGATCTTCAGTAATCACCACACTGAGACGATCATCGCGCACCGTGGTGAGGGGGTAGGTTGCGGTGACTTCGCCCGCGGCATCGGTGACCGCGATGTAACGGTCTGTAGGCCAGCCGGGCAGCTTCGACAACGCACGCAGCTGTTCATGCACAGGTTGCGCTGAGTGGGTTTCGCCCCGCTCAAGCTCGGCGATGAGCACGCGTAACCGTCGCTCCGTACGCAGTCGCTCCACGCTGTCGCGCAGCCGGGATGACAGCGGCAGATTGTCGTGCAAGGCACGCTGCAACGCTTCGTAGCGGTCGCCGCTGATCCTGCGCATCATGTCCAGTTCGGCATCGGTAAAATCACACAGCTGTGGATCGATGCGTTTGAGGGTATACGCCGCGCTGCGCCACTGTTCTGTGTCTTCGGCCGGAGTGCGCCAGCCACCTTCGACGTGACGTTCAAGTACAGGGGAGAACGCTTCAGGGCGTCCAGGGTGTTGCAGGCGCCAGGTACGCGATGTCGAATCGAAAGTGCCCGCAAGGATCCGGTGCCCGACGCGGCCGTACTCCGTGCTGCCGATCTGATGCAGTTCTTCGGTTCCTTCAGCCAGCGTGAATCCGCGCGGAAGGTCATGCTCGTAAGGGCTTAAATCAGGTTTCCACAGGCGTGGTTTGCCGGCCTGATTGTAAATCGCGGTGAACTGGCCGAAGAACGCCGGATGTGAACGCACCAGATGGCGTCCGAGCGTGCCAACGACTTTCTGGCCACCCGCGAACACGCCCATCAGTGCAATATTTTCCGCCACGCTGAGCAGGTGTGACAGCGCTTCCTGCTGGTCGCCCCGCTGCCAGTCCTCGATGCCTTCATACACCTCGCCAAGCAATTGCCCTACCGCAACGCCCATCATCAGTTGGCCGAGTACCGGTACAAAAAATCCTGCTACGGAGGCAACGGTGACACCGAGCTGGAGAAAATCCAGCAGACGTTTGCGGCGTGCATCGTCATCAATGTCGGCGGTCGGCACCGCCAGTTTGCGTGCATCAACCTGCATTTTGCCTACGTGACTTTGCATCATGAACTCGAACAGCGGCACCGTGATCGGCAACGACTTGATGGATCCCAGCTCAGCGGAATCGGCGACAGCCTTGAAAAAATCTGCCTTGTCATCTTCATCAATGCTGTTGGCGAAGTAATCCTTGTAGCGCCGATCCTTCAACTTTTGCGTCAGGTACTGTTTGAACGCATTGAAGCTCGGGTACTCGTACAACGCGCGCTCGGGCTCTCCCGCCATATACACCAGGCACGGTTCCTGAGGATGCGATTCGAACGAATGGGCGCAAAACACCACGACACCCCAGACGCAGCTGTCGAACATCTCCAGGCCTTGCATCGTCAGTGTCTGTTTTTTGTAGAGCAGCGTTGCCGCCGACACCACACCCTCGGCGTCAATAAGCCGTTGCACAGTCTGCAAACCGGCAGGGGTGATGTGATTTTTGATGGCGGCGAGTTGGGTGTCCAATTGCAACGACAGATTTTTCATGTTCGCTATGTCGTGAACCATGGCGTTGCGCACCACGGCCTTGTCGTCACCCCCCAAAGGCCCGAAGACCTGCTGAAAATGCGCCTGGTAGCGTTTACCAAGATCCAGCTCTCGGCATAGTCCGGCAAAGGCCGCCACAGTCAAACCGCTTACGCCGCCCGGAGTGCTTTGTACGACGACCTGACTGCCGATGGGAAAATCGCCGGCTGCTTCCTCTTCGGTGAAATTCTGCATGGCGGCCTGTAGCAACGTCTGCGTGGCCGCCGGAAAGGTTTTTACGCCGTTTTCATCTGTCGATATCGGCTCGCAGCCGCAATCGGCACCGGGCAAGCTCAGAAAATCCTTTTCTACGTCGAAATCCACCGGCCATTTCTGGCGCAGCGCAACGTTCAGTTCATCGATACAAAAGGAGTGCAACGGCTTGAGCGTGGCCAGTTCCTTTTCGACTGTCAGTTGAACGGCATGCAACTCTCGAGTGGTTCGATCAATCGCCGCGAGTTGGGTGGCTGAACATTTCAGCAAAAAAGCGGGCAGGTTTTTTTGCAAGGCTTCGGCGCTGTCCAGATCGCCAGTGGCGTCGAGCAACGTGTTCAAAGTCAGATCTTGAGACTGCGTTTTTATTTCCGTGGTCGGCATCTGCAATAGTCCTTTATTGCGGGTTCGAACGACGACCATATCAATACCGAGGAAAAATAAAAAACCTAAAAAAACGGCTGAAACCCCGGTAATCCAACAGTTTTTTGCACCGATAAAATATCTATATACCGCCATTTGAATTCGATCATTTGGTAAGTGGTGCGGCGCTCGCTTTGTCATTACGCGTTGTCGGATACACGCGCTTATAACTCATCGTTCTAAAACTCCCACAACCGCACCGGGTCAGTTTCTGAGTACCGGCCATGTCGGCCGCTGAAGAAATACCCTCCCCAACGGAAAAACCGGTAAGGACTTTATGTGCGGATTAGCTGGCGAGTTACGTTTTGATCAACAACCTGCAGACCTTGCAGCCATCGAGCGAATCACCCATCACCTGGCGCCTCGCGGCCCTGACGCGTGGGGCTTTCATGCTCAAGGGCCGATTGCCCTTGGCCATCGTCGCCTGAAAATCATGGACTTGTCGGACGGTTCGGCGCAGCCGATGGTCGACAGTCAACTCGGCCTGTCGCTGGCCTTCAACGGCGCGATCTACAACTTCCCGGAATTGCGCGCTGAGCTCGAAGCGCTGGGCTATGCCTTCTATTCCGGTGGCGACACCGAAGTGCTGCTCAAGGGCTACCACGCCTGGGGCGAAGCGCTGCTGCCGAAACTCAATGGCATGTTCGCCTTTGCCATTTGGGAGCGCGATGCCAAGCGTCTGTTTATCGCCCGTGACCGTCTCGGCGTGAAGCCGCTGTACCTATCGCGCACCGGTCAGCGTTTGCGTTTTGCCTCGGCCCTGCCGGCGCTGCTCAAGGGCGGCGACATCAACCCGATCCTCGATCCGGTGGCGCTCAATCACTACCTGAATTTCCACGCCGTGGTGCCTGCGCCGCGCACCTTGCTGGCCGGTATCGAAAAACTGCCGCCAGCGAGCTGGATGCGCGTTGAAGCCGATGGCACCACCGAGCAGAAAACCTGGTGGACACTGCCTTACGGCCCACACGACGACGAGAAAAATCTGACGCTGGAAGACTGGGTCGACCGCGTGCTGGACAGCACTCGCGAAGCGGTGGCGATTCGTCAACGTGCCGCCGTCGATGTGGGCGTGCTGCTGTCCGGCGGTGTCGATTCGAGCATGTTGGTCGGTCTGTTGCGTGAAGTCGGCGTGGAGAATCTGTCGACCTTTTCCATCGGTTTTCAGGATGCCGGCGGCGAGCGCGGTGACGAGTTCCAGTATTCGGATCTGATCGCCAAACACTACGGCACTCAGCACCATCAGCTGCGCATCGACGAAAAAGAAATCATCGAGCAACTGCCCGCCGCGTTCCGCGCGATGAGCGAGCCGATGGTCAGCCATGACTGCATCGCCTTTTATCTGCTGTCGCGTGAAGTGGCCAAGCACTGCAAGGTGGTGCAGAGCGGCCAGGGCGCGGATGAGCTGTTCGCCGGTTATCACTGGTACCCGCAAGTCGACGGCGCGGCCGACCCGTACGCGGCGTATCGCAACGCGTTTTTCGACCGCAGTTATGACGACTACGCCGCCACCGTACAACCGAAATGGCTGACCGCGAATGACGCTGCCGGCGACTTCGTAAAGGAACATTTCGCACAGCCCGGCGCAGATGCCGCTGTGGACAAAGCGCTGCGTCTGGACAGCACGGTGATGCTGGTCGATGACCCGGTCAAACGTGTCGACAACATGACCATGGCCTGGGGCCTGGAAGCGCGTACGCCGTTTCTCGACTACCGACTGGTTGAACTGTCGGCCCGTGTGCCGGGCAAATTCAAGCTGCCCGATGGCGGCAAACAGGTGCTGAAAGAAGCCGCGCGCCGGGTCATTCCGAGTGAAGTGATCGACCGTAAAAAAGGCTATTTCCCGGTGCCTGGCCTCAAGCATTTGCAAGGCGACACGCTGAACTGGGTGCGCGAACTGCTGCTCGATCCGAGTCAGGATCGCGGCCTGTTCAACCCGGCCATGCTCGACAAACTGCTGACTGATCCGCAAGGCCAATTGACGCCGTTGCGCGGTTCGAAACTGTGGCAACTGGCGGCCCTGAACCTGTGGCTCAGTGAACAAGGAATCTGATCGATGAAACCCCATGCCACGGCCATCAATCAGCGCCTGATTCGCGGTCAGACTCCGTCCTATGAACGCTTGCAGGCACGGTTGGCCGAAGATGGCAGCACCCTCGCCGCCGACCCGATCGCAGTACATTGCGGTTGGGGCCGGTTGCTGATCGGCCACACCTTTCCTGACCCGGCGTCGTTGGCGCAGGAACTGCTC
Source organism: Pseudomonas sp. NPDC088429 (assembly GCF_044753305.1). Classification (NCBI taxonomy): domain Bacteria; kingdom Pseudomonadati; phylum Pseudomonadota; class Gammaproteobacteria; order Pseudomonadales; family Pseudomonadaceae; genus Pseudomonas; species Pseudomonas sp. NPDC088429. The sequence goes on from NZ_JBIVMX010000039.1 coordinate 34,923, forward strand.
AACGAGCAGCCCGGCGAACGCGATATCGCGCTGTATGTGGCTGCGCCGCAGCAGATTCTCGGGCTGGAACCGACGCAGCTGTTTCTCGATCCGTCCGACACGTTGCGTTTGTGGTTCAGTGATTATCGTCAGGCTACTCGCGTGTTTCGCGGCTTCCGCATTCGCCGCGCGCAGAACGAGGCGGATTGGCAGGCGATCAATCTGTTGTATCAGGCGCGCGGCATGTTGCCGATCGACTCCACCCTGCTCACCCCGCACCATCAGGGCGGCCCGGTGTATTGGCTGGCCGAGGATGAGGACAGCGGCGCGGTGATCGGCAGCGTCATGGGCCTGAATCATCACAAGGCGTTCAACGATCCGGAAAACGGCAGCAGCCTGTGGTGCCTGGCGGTTGATCCGCAGTGCTCGCGGCCGGGTGTCGGCGAAGTGCTGGTGCGTCATCTGGTCGAGCATTTTATGAGTCGCGGTCTGAGCTATCTCGATCTGTCGGTGTTGCACGACAACCGTCAGGCGAAAAACCTCTATGCCAAGCTTGGTTTTCGCAACCTGTCGACCTTCGCCATCAAACGCAAAAACGGCATCAATCAGCCGCTGTTTCTTGGCCCTGGGCCGGAGGCGCAGTTCAATCCGTATGCGCGGATCATCGTTGAAGAAGCGCATCGGCGCGGCATTGACGTGCAGGTCGACGACGCCGACGCCGGGTTGTTTACGCTCAGCCATGGCGGCCGTCGCGTGCGTTGCCGTGAATCGCTGAGCGACCTGACCAGCGCGATCAGCATGAGCCTGTGTCAAGACAAAAGCCTGACGCACAAAGTACTGAAAGCGGCCGGCCTGAACCTGCCCTCGCAGCAACTGGCGGGCAATGCCGACGACAATCTGGCCTTTCTCGATGAGCATCAACGGGTGGTGGTCAAGCCGCTCGACGGTGAACAGGGTCAGGGCGTCGCGGTGGATCTGCAGAACATCGAAGAGCTGCAGCAGGCTATCGAAGCGGCCAAGCAGTTCGACAGCCGAGTGCTGCTCGAGAGCTTTCATGAAGGCCTTGATCTGCGAATTCTGGTGATCGGTTTTGAAGTGGTCGCAGCAGCGATTCGTAAGCCGGCGGAAGTGGTTGGCGATGGTCAGCATTCGATCGGCGCGTTGATCGAGGCGCAAAGTCGACGTCGGCAAGCGGCCACCAGTGGCGAGAGCAAGATTCCACTGGATCACGAAACCCAGCGCACCTTGCATGCGGCCGGGTATGACTACAGCAGCATTCTGCCGGCGGGTGAGCATTTGTTTGTGCGCCGTACCGCGAATCTGCACACCGGTGGCACGCTGGAGGATGTGACGGCGATTCTGCATCCGACGCTGGTCGACGCGGCGGTGCGTGCGGCGCGGGCGCTGGACATTCCCATGGTTGGCCTCGATTTGATGGTGCCGGCGGCGGATCAGCCGGAGTACGTGTTTATCGAGGCCAACGAGCGCGCCGGGTTGGCCAATCATGAACCGCAGCCGACGGCTGAGCGGTTTGTTGATTTGTTGTTTCCGCATAGTCAGCCGGCCATTTAACCCCTTCCTGATCGTTCCCACGCTCTGCGTGGGAACGCCTCACCGGACGCTCCGCGTCCATTTGGGACGCAGAGCGTCCCGGGCTGCATTCCCACGCAGAGCGTGGGAACGATCAGTGCTCAACCCATCAGGAGTTTCCATGACCCCACAAATCCCCGAACCGGATCTCAACTACCTGCAAAAAGTCCTCCTGGAAATGCTCGCCATTCCCAGCCCGACCGGCTTCACCGACACCATCGTACGTTACGTCGCCGAGCGTCTCGAAGAACTCGGCATCCCGTTCGAAATGACCCGGCGCGGCACCATCCGCGCCACGCTCAAGGGCAAGAAAAACAGCCCTGACCGCGCAGTCTCCGCACACCTCGACACCATCGGCGCCGCCGTCCGCGCGGTGAAAGACAACGGTCGCCTGACCCTCGCCCCCGTCGGTTGCTGGTCGAGCCGTTTCGCCGAGGGCAGCCGTGTCAGCCTGTTCACCGACAACGGTGTGATTCGCGGCAGTGTGTTGCCGTTGATGGCGTCCGGGCATGCGTTCAACACCGCGGTGGATGAAATGCCGATCAGCTGGGATCACGTCGAATTGCGTCTGGACGCCTACTGCGCGACCAAGGCCGATTGCGATTCGCTGGGCATCAGTGTTGGCGATGTGGTGGCGTTTGACCCGCTGCCGGAGTTTACCGAAAGTGGCCACATCAGCGCCCGTCACCTCGATGACAAGGCTGGCGTTGCTGCGCTTCTGGCTTCGCTGAAAGCCATCGTCGACAGCGGTCAGGAACTGATGATCGATTGCCATCCGCTGTTCACCATCACCGAAGAAACCGGCAGTGGCGCGGCGGCGGCATTGCCGTGGGACGTCAGTGAATTTGTCGGCATCGACATTGCGCCGGTCGCGCCGGGACAGCACTCCAGCGAACACGCGGTGAGCGTGGCGATGCAGGATTCCGGCGGGCCGTATGATTATCATCTGTCGCGACACTTGTTGCGGCTGGCCAGTGAAAATGAGTTGCCGGTAAGGCGCGATTTGTTCCGCTATTATTTCAGCGATGCGCATTCGGCGGTCACCGCCGGGCACGATATTCGTACCGCGCTGCTGGCGTTTGGTTGCGATGCGACCCATGGTTATGAGCGTACGCACATCGACAGTCTGGCCGCGCTGAGCCGATTGTTGGGCGCGTACATCTTGAGCCCGCCGGTGTTTGCCAGTGATGCGGCGCCGGCGAATGCTTCGCTGGATCGCTTCAGTCATCAGATTGAACATGACACGCAGATGGAGAGCGAAACGCGGGTGCCGCCGGTGGATAGTCTGGTGGGGCAGCGTTCCGATAATTAATGTGACCATTAGGCCGCCTTCGCGAGCAAGCTCGGCTCCTACAGTTGACCGCGTTTCCTGTAGGAGCTGAGCTTGCTCGCGATGAGGCCGGTACTGACTACACAAAACTGGCAGCCAACCGGCAATCGCCGTAGCATCCCGACATTGATTCAGCCGAGGTGCCCATGCTCATCCCTTACGACGCTCTTGAAGTCGACACCCTCACCCGCCTTATCGAAGATTTCGTCACCCGTGACGGCACCGACAATGGCGATGACACGCCGCTGGAAACCCGCGTGCTGCGCGTACGTCAGGCGCTGACCAAAGGCCAGGCGTTGATCGTCTTCGACCCGGAAAGCGAGCAGTGCCAGTTGATGCTCAAGCACGACGTGCCCAAGCATCTATTCGACTGAGATCCTCAGCGGGCCCCTTCGCGGGCCTGTTTGCGCTGGATTCGTTCATAGACTTCGGCGCGGTGCACATTGACCTTCTTCGGCGCTTCGACGCCAAAGCGCACGCTGGAGCCGTTGACGGACAGCACGCGCAGGGAAATGTCGTCGCCGATGGAAATCAACTCACCGACAACACGGCTGAGTACAAGCATGAGGTTCGTCCTTCAGGGGGTGGCAAACCCTGAAGATGCGCGGCTTGCCGGCGCGCCACAATGTGTGGCCGGCAATTCAGTCTTGCCCTACAGCTTGGCAAGCCCTTGGCTGTCAGACGCTTCCGACAAATCGATAATTCAGGCAGCGGAAAACCGCGGCCCGAACAGAATCACGCTGGCGCCGATCACGCACAGCGCCACGCCGATCCAGTCCGAACCCAACGGACGCACGCGCTCGACCACCATCAGCCAGCCAATCGACGCGACGATGTAGATCCCGCCATAAGCGGCGTAGGCGCGACCGGCATAGTTGGCTTCAACACGGGTCAACAACAACGCGAACAACGTCAGGCTGAGCAACGCCGGGATCACCCACAACGCACTTTTGCCCTGACGCAGCCACATGAAGAAAGCGTAACAACCGGCGATTTCAAACAGCGCCGCGAGGAAGAACCACAAGTAATTGAGCATTGACGCGTCTCGACAGGGTGACCATTGCGGCCACCCTAACGACGCAATCCGCTGCGGGCAAGGTCAGCCGTTGTTCTGTTTGGCCTTGGCGCGCATTTTCTCCGCCATCGAGGTCATTTCGTTGTAGAGCAGTTGCGGGTTTTTCTGCTTGATCGCCCACGCCATGCGCCCTTGTTCGTGAGGCAGGATCATGAACTCGCCGGCAGCGACTTGCTGGTAGATGTAGTCGGCGATGTCCGCTGCGGTAATCGGCGAACTCTCTAGCAACTTGCCGACCGCCGCCTTCATTGCCGGGGTCGGGCCACGGAAAGAATCAAGCAAGTTGGTCTGAAAGAACGATGGACAGACCACATGCACGCCGACTTCCTGTTGCGCCAGTTCAATCAACAGACTTTCCGAAAGCGCCACGACACCAGCCTTGGCGACGTTGTAGTTGCTCATTGCCGGGCCCTGCATCAGCGCGGCCATCGAGGCGATGTTGATGATCTTGCCTTTGCTTTGTTCGAGCAGCGGCAGGAACGCTTTGCAGCCCTTGACCACACCCATCAGGTTGATCGCGATCTGCCAGTCCCAGTCTTCCAGCGACAGTTCGCTGAAGAAACCGCCTGACGCGACGCCGGCGTTATTAACGATGATGTCGATGCCGCCAAGTTTTTCTTCGCAAGCCTGTGCGAAGGCTGTGAGTTGGCTGTAATCACGCACATCGCAGCGCTGGATGAAGCCGTCGCCGCCCGCCTCGCGCACCATTTTCAGGGTTTCCTGCAGGCCGGGTTCGCTGACGTCGGACAAGGCCAGTTGCCAGCCTTCACGCGCCCAGCGCAGCGCGATTTCGCGACCCAGGCCTGAGCCCGCGCCAGTGATCATCATGCGATTTTGCATAGCAGACAGCCTTGTTGTTCTGGGGAAGATGCGCGGAGTGTAGCGAAGGTTGTGTGTGCGCCCACGCTCCATCAAGTTGCTGAATGGAGGATCAAAAGATCGCGCCGTACACGAATTCCTGTAGGAGCTGCCGAAGGCTGCGATCTTTTGATCTTTCGCTTTAAAGGAAATAACCGACTAATCCAAATACATTAAAAAAACATTGAATTTTCTTTCATTCGCACCAGTCGGATTTTGTAAGCCGTCTGGAATTACTTAGTCTCCAGTCGCCCCTTGAACACCAAGACTTCTCGAACTCTCTCAACAAGGAAATCGACATGGGCACAATTCTTATCATTATCCTGATCCTGTTGCTGATCGGTGGTCTGCCGGTCTTCCCGCACTCCAGAAGTTGGGGTTATGGTCCGTCGGGCATCATCGGTGTGGTGCTGGTCGTGCTGTTGGTGCTGTTGCTACTGGGTCGGATATGACCCTCTAGCCGGCAAAAAAAAAGAGGCCCTTTTCAGGGCCTCTTTTTTATTGCGCGGACTTTTACTTTACAGCGCTTAGTCCGGCTTGCCGTTAATCACACCGGCGGTGTTGTCCATCAGGCTCTTGGTCGCCGTTTGCAGGAACGCTTCGAGTTTGTGTTTCAACTCGGCAGCGCGTGGTGCATCCGGAATAACCTCGGCACTTGGGGTGGCGCCCAGTTGGTACTGATAGACCTTCGCCGACATGTCCTTGTCTTTCGGCAGTACCAGAATCTGGTCTGCGGTGACGATGGCAGTGGTCTGCTCGCTGCCCGACGGCTTGATCACACCGAAACCGGTGTCGCCTTCGGGCAGGTTGAGCAGGTCACGGCCCCAGCACTGGTGACGCACTTCGCCACCGAGGCGACCCATGATGGTCGGTACGATGTCGATCTGCGTGCCCACGGTGTGGTCACGGGTGCCGAACTTCTCCTGGATGCCCGGCGCGATCATCAGCATCGGCACGTTGAAGCGGCCCAGATCCATTTCGGTGATCTGACGCTCATTGCCGAAACCGTGGTCACCGACGATGACGAACAGGGTTTCCTTGAAGTACGGCTCTTTGCGCGCCTTCTCGAAGAACTGACCCAATGCCCAGTCGGAGTAACGCATGGCGGTCAAGTGTTCGTTGAGGCTGCCACGATCGGTGACGCGCTCGACCGGCAATGGCGACGGCAAGGCGTATGGCGTGTGGTTGGACAGGGTTTGCAGCAACGCATAGAACGGCTTGCCGTTTTCACGCGCCTTCAACTCGACCAGACCGCGATCGAACATGTCCTGGTCGGACACGCCCCACGTTGGATCGGAGAACACCGGATCGACGAAATCGTTACGGCCAACGAAGTTGGTCATGCCCTGGTTGCTGAAGAAACCCGACTGGTTGTCCCAGGCGAAGTCACCGTTGTAGACATAGACGTCGTCGTAGTCACGGTGGCTAAGCAACTGCGGCAGGCCGGACAGTTTGTGGCTGCCTTCCGGGGTCTGCATCAGGTATTCGAAACCCGGCAGGTTCGGGAAGCAGGCCATGGTCGCGAACATACCCTGGTGGGTGTGCGTGCCGTTGGAGAAGAAACGGTCGAACAGCAGGCCTTCCTTCGACAGTTTGTCGAGGTACGGCGTGATGTTGCCCGGCGCGCCCAATGCACCGACCGAGTGACCGGCCATGCTTTCCATCAGGATCACGACAACGTTCTTGATCGGCAGGGTCTTGTCGGCCGGCGGTGTGTAATCACGGCGCACGGCGGCAATATCAGCGTCGACCAATTTGTCATCCGGCATCACCAGCATCTCGCGCACCACTTTCTGCGCTTCTTCTTGCGGCAGTGTGGCTTTCCAGATGTTGTCGCGGTCTTCGCCCATGCGGTCTTTCGCAGCGGCGATCAGCGACAGCGTACCGTTGAGGCCGAGCTGGTTGGCGAAGTTGGAATCGGTGGTGTACACGTCACCCCAACGCATTGGCGGGCCCTGACGCAGGGTGCCACGCGCGGCAACCACGCAGATCAACAGGCACACCACGAACACCGCAGCGCGGGTGTACCACGGCGCCACCTGACGGCTGCTGACGGTACCGCCGCTGAACGGCCCGCGCGGACGCGTTGCACGATCAGCGCCTTTGAACGCCAGGGTCAGAATCACCGTGCCGACGACCCACGCCAGCAGATAACGCACCACCGGGAAACCGTACCAGAGCATGCTCATCACGGTTTTCGGGTCTTCTTTCACGTACTGGAACACCAGACCGTTAAGGCGCTGGTGGAACTCACGGTAGAAGTCCATCTCCATCAGGCCGAGGAACAGCGCGATGCTCGAAGCGATGGTAAGCCACAGACGGAAGAAACCGCGTGCTGCCATGGCCCGTGCGCTGAACAGCGCCAGTACCAGCGGAATGCACAGGTAAACCACCAGGCGCAGGTCGAAACGCAGGCCGTTGGCGAAAGCTTCGAGGAACGTCGAAGCGGGGGTATCGAGGATCATCTCGCGGTTGTAGACCAGCAGCGCGAGGCGCAGCACGGAAAACATCACCATCATGACCAGCGCACAAAGCAGCGTGTAGGCCAGATGCGATTTGACGGTCGGTTGCAGCAGGCGAGCAGAAGATCGCTGCTGATTCAGGGCGTCCGGGTTTGCCATGTCGTTTTAGGACCCATTAGTTGAAGTTGCAAAAATACAGCGGCGCCCTGCCCTCTATTGGCCATTCCAGGCCCCGGGGCGTGCGCGGTGCGCAAATGTTGCACGATCGTTCGCACCATTGCCATTGATTACTGCCCCGCCGCCAGACAGTTTCATTTCAAGCGGCAGCAGACAGCGGCAACGTGCAAACAGCGCGGGCGAATTGTCTGGAACACTTTGTGAAAATTTCGTGCAACGCATATCTGGAAACACAATATAGATACAAAACAAAACGCCCCGAATCGGTCGGGGCGTTTTGTGTAGAGCGGGCTGATTACTTCTCGGCGCGTTCTTTCAGAGCTTTGAGGGTGTTGAACGGTGCGTCGACCACGAACTTGTTGGCAACCATCGCCGGCACGCTGCCGCCTGGCTCGGTGTGCACTTGATAGGTCACTTCAACCTGATCACCTTTTGGTACGAACTTCCAGAAGCCTTTGACCTGTTCAACACGAACGAAGCCTTTTTCTTCCGGAATGTACTTCGGCAGGCCTTCCAGGTTGCGGGTCAGGCTGCCGTCGGCGCCTTCAACGGTGGTGACTTTCAGCACCGAGTCACGCGGGGTGACTGGCCAAGGCGTGTTGAACTGGGTGTAAGTCCAGCTCTGATCGCCTTCGTGTTTGAGCAATTTCTGGGTCTTGCACTCGTGAATCCAGGCGCAGGCACCGGAGACGTCTTCCTGCAGCGCGCGCAGTTTGGCGACGGTGGTCTTCATCAGCGCGACGCCCTGATAGGACTTGTAGTCCGAACCCGGCACTTCACTCAGCGAAACCTTGATGCCGTCTTCGTTCTTGGCGACCTTCCAGTCTTCCGCCTGGGCAACCGAGGTGGCCAGCACAGCGGTCAAACCACACAACACAGCGATACGATGCAGCGAACCCATAGTCTTATTCCTTATTGTTGAAGTTCCGTTCGTTTGACACATCACGCCGCCGTCATTTGTTCCCACCAGCCGATCAGCCTGATCGCTTCTTCCGAGCTGCTGCCGCAGACTTCAATGTCGGCCGAGAAGCCGGAACAGACTGCCGGGCGCTCGGGGCGGCCGAAAATATTGCACAGGTTTTCGACCGAGAGTTGCACGCAACGTTCGCCGGCAGGTTTGCCATCAGGCATGCCGGGAATCGGCGAACTGATGGAGGGGGCGATGCAGCAAGCGCCACAGCCTTCACGGCATTTCATGACGAACATTTCCTCGCGACGGGCGATGTGTAAAAGGGACGCGGAACAGAGTAACCGCTAAAACGGCTGTTTTAAATTGCCTGAACCGGGGTTTTTAGCGATTACTGAATGTGACTGACCAGTCTCCGACAAAGCGTCTGGTCTGCGGGTCACAGCAACGTGCTGTTTATTGCTTGAATTCGAAATCGAGCGCCGCGCCTTCCACTTCCCGACGCTCTTCGTTGCGCAGCTGCAACTGCATTTCGTTGCTGAGCAGACGGCCATTGAGCTGGAACCCAGTGTTTTTCTCGCCGAACATCTGCGGCAGGATCGGCTCGCGCTTGGGCATCTCGACGGAGCCCTTAGGCTTCAACTCTTGAACCATGTCTTTGGGCAGGCTCAGATCGAGTTTGGTCGACGGCAGCGGGGTTTTCGCCACTTCACGGGCGGACTTCGATTTGGAAGCCACCGGTGGGCGTTTCTTCACGATTTTCTGCTGGGCTGGTTTCGCAGCTGCGGCCTTCTTCACTGCCGGCGCTTTTTTCGCCGGCGTGGTCGCTGCCGGTTTTTCCGGGCCAGACGCCATGACATCGGGCACATGGCCGATCAGCAGCAGGCAAAGCACAACCCAGGCGGCAGGAAAAATCGCTTTCATGAACTCCAACGACATTAACGGCAGAGGGCCATATGCTGGCCTGTTGCACGTCACATGACAAGCATGACGCGCCGTTCGTTCAGAAACCGCCCGCCGTTTCCTGACACAGTTGCGTTGCCAGCAAGCCCAGCGTCATCAATGCCCGCTCCGCCTCGCGGTTCCACGGAATCCCGCAATTCAGGCGGATACAGTGGTTGAACTGCTCGGTATTACTGAAGATCAGCCCCGGCGCGATACTGATGCCCTGCTGCAAGGCACGCACGTGCAAGTCCTGCGTATTCACCCTCCCCGGCAAGCTCACCCAGAGAATGAAACCGCCGGTGGGCCGGGTCATTTGCGTGCCTTCGGGGAAATACTGCTGCACCGCCAACTGGAAAGCGCTGAGATTCTTGCGGTACTCCTGACGGATGTAGCGCAAATGCCGGTCATAGCCGCCGTTTTCCAGATACGCAGCAATCGCCATCTGCGTGACGCTGCACGCTGAATGGGTGCTGAAGGTCTGCAGACGCTGGATTTCTTGCTGATACTTGCCGGGAATCATCCAGCCGATACGCACGCCGGGCGACAAGGTCTTGGAAAAACTCGAACAGTAAATAACCCGATCCAGTCGATCGTAAGCCTTGAGCGCTTTGGTCTTGCCCTGCTCGAACATCAATTCGCCATAGATGTCGTCTTCGACGATCTGGATATCGAAATCCGAGGCCAGTCGCAGCAACTGTTTCTGGCGCTCTTCGGGCATGGTGCCGCCCAACGGATTGCTTAGGCGCGTGGTCAGCACCAGCGCTTTGATCGACCATTGGTTGGCCGCCAGTTGCAGAGCTTCGAGGCTCATGCCGGTGGCTGGATCACTCGGGATTTCGATGACTTTCAAGCCAAGCAGATCAGCCAGTTGCAGCAAGCCGTAATAAGTCGGCGACTCGGCGGCGATCAGATCACCCGGACGGGTCAGCACGCGCAGCGACATCTGCAAGGCATCGACACAACCGTGGGTGATCACCACTTCTGACGGATCGACGACGACACCGGCGTCGCGCATGCGAATTGCCACTTGCCGGCGCAACGGTTCGAAACCGGGGCTGAACATGTAACTGAACGCGCGCGGGCTGTGGAATCGGGTGACTTTGGCCAGTTGCTGATGCAGTGCGCGCACCGGCAAATAATCGACGCTCGGTACGGCGGCACCCAACGGGAACACACCTTCGCGGCGCGACTCGACCAGTACCTGTTGAATGATGCTGCTGCGCGTCACCAGACCCGGACGTTCAACTCGGGCAATGTCTGGCGTTGGCGCGGTCAGTGCGGGGGTCTGGTGGACGTAATAACCGGACTGCGGGCGGGCGCGAATCAGCCCCTGATCTTCAAGATTGGCGTACGCCTGCAACACCGTGGCATGGCTGACGTTGAGCTGCGAACTCATCTTGCGCACCGAAGGCACGCGCTCCCCCGGTTGATAGACACCACGGCGGATGTCTTCGGCCAGTTGTTGAGCAATACGTTGGTAGAGCAAGAGATTGGTCATGACGCAGCACTCGATTTCACGGGCATTTTATTCTTGTGTGAAACAATACCGGAACAGTTTAGAAGTGTACTGGGACAGTTGCCACAATACTCGACCATACAGTGCAGTGTCTGCCCCCGACTGTACCGATTTGCGAGCCAATCGACAGACGTAAAAAAGCCCGGCGCTGCATGACAGGCCGGGCTTTGTAGGAGCTGTGTAGGAGCTGTGCAGGAGCTGTGTAGGAGCTGCCGAAGGCTGCGATCTTTTGATCTTCAAAAAGAAAAGTCAAAGATCGCAGCCTTCGGCAGCTCCTACAGGGCTTTGCGTTGCTTAGCGGGCGGCGCCGAGCTGGCCTTTTTCGTCGGAGAAGACAATTTCCACGCGACGGTTCTGTGCGCGCCCACGCTCGGAAGCGTTGACGTCCACCGGGTATTCGTCGCCGTAGCCTTCGACCTGAATGCGTTTGTCCTCGATACCGAGGTCCATCAATACATCGGCCACTGCTTGCGCGCGGTCGCGGGACAGCTTGAGGTTTTCCTGCTTGCCGCCAGTGCTGTCGGTGTAACCCTCGATGCGCACTACGCGTTTCGGGTTCAGTTGCAGGAACTGGACGATTTTCAGTACGACACGGTTGGCCGAGTTTTTTAGTTCCGCTTCGCCCGTGTCGAACAGCACGTCGCCGAGGGTCATCACCAGACCACGGTCGGTCTGCGTAGTGGCCAATGCGACGATCTGCTCTTCGAGCCATTTGCCTTGCTGCTGCACGCTGAGCAGTTTCGATTCGCGCAGGGCCAGTTGCAGGCGCTGACGTTCGAGTTCGAGCTTGGCGATGCGTTCTTCGTTGAGCACCTGATTGGTGTGCTCGCGGGCGATTTCGCTGTAGCGCTGGCTCAGGTAGGCGTAATGCACCACATCCGAACCGCTACCCCAATAGGTCGACAGGCGATCGGCGCGGGCCAGGGATTCCCCGGCGCGGATCACGTCTTTCGGCGCGATGCGCAGCACGTTCGAGTCTTCTTTGACTTTCTGGAAGTCAGCGCCCGCTTCTTGCAGCGCGGATTCGCTGTGTTGGCCGGCGCAACCGAAAAGGCTAGCACAACCGGCGAGGATCAGACCGCCAAGGACTTTCGACTTGAGGCTCATTGAGCATCTCCCAGTTGCTTGCGCAGACGGACGATGCGGGTGTTGAGCACATTCACCTGTTCTTCACTTTTTTGCGTCAGCACCTTGGCTTCGGCCAGACGCGCATCCAGTTCGGCCTGTTCGGCACGCATCCGCGCATTGCGGTAGGACTCGTCGGCCATGTTGCCCTTGGCTCGATCGTATTTGGTTTCGGCCAGTTTCATTTCCGGCACATCATCAGCGGTGGCACCGACAGCCTTGGCCTGGGTGATGGCCTGCTCGGTGAGGCGCATTTGTTCGTTGGGTGCCGGATCGCTGGCGCAACCGGCCAGAGCCAGAACGGCCATCGCCGCGAAAAGAGGTCGAATACTCACTAAGAATCCCTACTGTTTTGGGGCACTGACAGGTTGTTGCGGCTGTTGCTGCTGCGCCTTCCAGCGCTCGATATTGCGTTGCAGCACGGCTTCCGTCAGTCCGGACGCGGGCAATTCTGTCATCTTTTTGGCTAGCTGTCCGCGCAACCACGGATCGTTGCAGGCCGAGTTATGCGAAACCGCGAGGAACAGGCCCGGGCGGTCGATGGGTTGCTCGAACGCCAGCAGATCATTGGCCATGCCCAATGCCTGCGCGGCGGCCATGCCCGAGTAGCGGCCGGCGAGTACATATTCCACTTCGCCAAGGAGCAATTTCTGCAGGGCCTGGGTGAGGTTGGCCGTCTTGGTCAGGGTCAGATTCTGCTCGGCGAAAGTACCGAATCCCTGCGTCATTCGAGACTTTTCCGACAGCGCGCCCGCGTGACCCTGCAGGTCTTTGGCTTCGCTGTAGACCAGTGTCGAGCCTTTGCGCGTCCACACCAGGTAGTCATTTTCTAGCAGCGGCGGATAGATGTAGTCGAGGTTTTCCAGCTCATTGAAGGTCAGCGGCGCGTCGGCGAGCATGTCCATGCGCCCGCTGCGCACTTCGTCGAGGGCTTGCGAGCGTTTACCGGCGTAGAGCAACTCGACTTTGATGCCGAGATCCTTGGCCACTTGTTGAAGCAGGTCGGCACTGGCGCCAATCAGTTGCTTGGGATTTTGCGGATCCTGCCACAGGTACGGCGGCGCATCCGGGCTGCCGGTGACGACGAGGCGCTCGCACTTGCCAGCGGCCACGGCCAAACCGGGCAACAGGGCCAAACCCAACAACCATCCGCAGCGCAGATCCATGGCGAAACGCTCCCACTCAAATCCAAGACAAAAAAAAGCCCGACCAACAGGCCGGGCTCTTTATAAGTGAAGCCGCCGGTTTAAACCAGCTTCTCCAGCTCAGGTACTGCTTCGAACAGATCCGCCACGAGACCGTAATCGGCCACCTGGAAGATCGGCGCTTCTTCGTCCTTGTTGATCGCAACGATCACTTTGGAGTCTTTCATGCCGGCCAGATGCTGGATCGCGCCGGTGATACCGACGGCGATGTACAGCTGTGGCGCAACGATTTTGCCGGTCTGACCGACCTGCATGTCGTTCGGTACGAAACCTGCGTCGACGGCGGCGCGCGAAGCACCCACCGCAGCGCCCAGCTTGTCGGCCAGAGCGTACAGGTGTTTGAAGTTGTCGCCGTTCTGCATGCCACGGCCGCCGGAAACGACGATCTTGGCAGCGGTCAGTTCTGGACGATCGGACTTGGCCAGTTCTTCGCCAACGAAGCTCGAAGTGCCCGCGTCGTGTGCAGCGCCGACGGCTTCAACAGCCGCCGAACCACCTTCAGCAGCAACCGGGTCGAAACCGGTAGCACGCACGGTGATCACTTTGATCGCAGCGGTCGATTGCACGGTAGCGATGGCGTTACCGGCATAGATCGGGCGCTTGAAAGTGTCAGCGCTTTCGACCGAGATGATCTCGGAGATCTGGTCAACGTCCAACTGAGCAGCAACGCGCGGCAGGATGTTTTTGCCGTTGGAAGTGGCGGCAGCCAGGATGTGGCTGTAACCAGCGCCCAGCTCAGCGACCAGCGGAGCAACGTTTTCCGGCAGCTGATGCGCGTAAGCCGCGTTATCAGCGTTCAGGACTTTGCTCACGCCAGCGATTTTCGCTGCGGCTTCAGCCACGGCGCCAGCGCCTTGGCCTGCAACCAGAACGTGGATGTCGCCGCCGATTTTGGCAGCAGCAGCCACGGTGTTCAGTGTGGCCGGGGCCAGCACTTTGTTGTCGTGTTCAGCGATTACCAAGATAGTCATGATTAGATTACCTTCGCTTCGTTTTTCAGTTTCTCGACCAGTTCAGCCACCGACTTGACCTTGATGCCTGCGCTGCGTGCAGCCGGCGCTTCGACTTTCAGGGTCTGGTTGGTGGAGGCGGTGGAAACGCCCAAAGCGTCCGGAGTCAGCACTTCGAGAGGCTTCTTCTTGGCTTTCATGATGTTTGGCAGGGACGCATAACGCGGCTCGTTCAAACGCAGGTCGGTGGTGACGATCGCCGGCAGTTTCAGGGAAACCGTCTGCGCGCCGCCGTCGATTTCGCGAGTCACGGCA
>NZ_JBIVMX010000040.1:0-14301 GCF_044753305.1 Pseudomonas sp. NPDC088429
ACCTTTCAATGCATGGCGATGATGCTGATCGGCAACCACAACATCCTGAACAGCAACCCGCGCGACCTGCCGGCAATGGTCAAGGAACTGTCGAAGTGGAAGTTCAGCGGTTTCGTCGGCCTCAACACGTTGTTCGTGGCGCTGTGCAACAACGAAGGTTTCCGCAAGCTGGACTTCTCGGCGCTGAAAGTGACGTTGTCGGGCGGCATGGCCCTGCAACTGGCCGCTGCCGAGCGCTGGAAAGCGGTGACCGGTTGCTCGATCTGCGAAGGTTACGGCATGACCGAAACCAGCCCGGTCGCCACGGTGAATCCGATCCAGAACATCCAGATCGGCACCATCGGCATCCCAGTGCCATCGACCCTGTGCAAAGTCATCGACGATGCCGGTGTCGAGCAGCCAATGGGCGAAATCGGCGAACTGTGCGTCAAGGGCCCGCAAGTGATGAAGGGCTACTGGCAGCGTCAGGAAGCTACCGATGAGATGCTCGACAGCGACGGTTGGCTGAAAACCGGCGACATCGCGCTGATCCAGCCGGACGGCTACATGCGCATTGTCGATCGCAAGAAAGACATGATTCTGGTTTCCGGTTTCAACGTTTATCCGAATGAACTGGAAGACGTGCTGGCGACCCTGCCAGGCGTGTTGCAGTGCGCGGCCATTGGCATCCCGGACGAGAAGTCGGGCGAAGCGATCAAGATTTTCATCGTCGCCAAACCGGGCGTGACGCTGACCAAGGAAACGGTGATGGAGCACATGCGCGCCAACGTCACCGGTTACAAGGTGCCGCGTTCGGTCGAGTTCCGCGATGCACTGCCGACCACCAACGTCGGCAAGATCCTGCGCCGCGAACTGCGCGATGAAGAGCTGAAGAAGATCAAGGCCAAGTCCGCCGCCTAAAACACCAAGCCCCGCAGATGCGGGGCTTTTTGTTGGTGCAGAGCATGGCTTTGATCGTTCCCACGCTCCGCGTGGGAATGCCGCCCCGGACGCTCTGCGTCCAGAACTGCTGGGACGCAGAGCGTCCCTAGATGCATTCCCACGCAGAGCGTGGGAACGACCATGTAGGAGCTGCCGCAGGCTGCGATCTTTTGATTTACTGACGGAACGGCGCGAAATTCACATTAGTCCCCGCCGGACGCATGTCCTGCAGATACGAATCCTTGTCCGCGCTCAATTCCAGGCTCAGCGCCGCTTTGCGCTTGCCTTCATTGCGAATCACCAGCCCTTCGAGCTTTTCACGCAGAAACACCGTCGGCACTTTCAGGTGCAGCAGTTCGTCGGTGGCCGGCGTGTGCATCAGCAGGTGAATCCACTCGTACTGACCAATCGCCAGACGCGACACTGGCAGGTCGAACCACCAGATGTTGCGGTTGCGGTTCAGTTCGGCGAAGTGGCAATTGTTGGTGCCGAGCACGGCGCCGCCCAGTTCCTTGTTTCTACGGGCGATGGCGAGCGTTTTATCGAGTTTCATAACATTCCTGCAGGATCGGTTCCTGGCGCGTGGCGCCCTTATGTTGCGCATTCTCGGGGCATTGCACGCAAACATAAAGCCCAACCTGTTCGTCGCGACGAAATGATCCGGCGAAAAATAAATGAAACTTGGCGCAAACCCGGCCAGTCAATCATTACGTACTGACTTTTCCCCCTAATTGCACCAAGGAGAAACACCATGAGTAGCACAGGCGATAAAGTAAAAGGCATGGCCAACGAAGCGGTCGGCAACGTCAAGCAAGGCGTCGGTAAAGCCACCGACAACACCAAGCTGCAGGCCGAAGGCAAAGTCCAGGAGAAAAAAGGCGAAGCCCAGCAAGCGGTCGGCAAAGCCAAGGACGCTGTCAAAAAAGGCGTCGACAAGGCGTAATCCAGCCTTGAACGAAAGACACGAGCGGCCATCCAAGGATGGCCGTTTTTGTGTCGAAATCCTGCTGACACCCACCAAGGTTCGCCAAACAAGCTACCTTGATGTAAAAAACGGCCCCTGAGTCGCCACGACTTCAAACCTGTATTGCGGCGAAAGGAGACGCGAATGATATTTCCAGACATGAAAGGTCTGCCCCTGCACCGAGTGATGGTGCGCACGGTCACTGAATTCGTCGATGACGAAATGTCGACCTACGCCTCGGCACTGGCCTACCAGATGCTGTTCTCGCTGTTCCCGTTCATCCTGTTTCTGATTGCCCTGATCGGTTTCCTGCACCTGCCGGACTTTTTCTCCTGGCTGCGCCTGCAGTCGGAACTGGTGCTGCCACCGCAGGCGCTGGAATCAGTGAACCCGGTGATCGACCAGTTGCAGCAGTCCAAGGGCGGCTTGCTCTCGGTCGGTATCGTCATCGCGCTGTACACCGCGTCTGCCGGCGTGCGCCTGATGATGAGCGCGATGAACGCGGCGTATGACGTGGTTGAAGGCCGACCAATCTGGAAGCGCTTTCCGCTGTCGGTGGTCTACACCGTCGGCATCGCCGGCATGCTGCTGATGGCCGCCGCGCTGATGGTGCTCGGCCCGCAAGTCATGGGCTGGATTGCCGCGCAAGTGGGGCTGGAAGAGGTCATCGTGACCATCTGGACGATCGCGCGCTGGCCGGTGATCGTGATTTTGATGATGGTTGCCGTGGCCCTCATCTATTACGTAATGCCGGACGTCAAACAGGAATTCCGCTTCATCACTCCGGGCTCGGTATTGGCCGTGGTGGTGTGGATCATCGCCTCGTTGGGTTTCGCGTTCTACGTAAAAACCTTCGCCAACTACAACGCGATGTATGGCAGCATCGGGGCGATCATCGTGCTCTTGCTGTACTTCTACATTTCCGCTGCGGTGCTGCTGCTCGGCGCGGAGATGAATGCGGTGATCGAGCACATGTCCAGCGAGGGCAAAGACGAGGGCGAGAAAGTCCCCGGCGAACTCGATGAACAACCCAAACAACACGTCTCGGGCCTGGGCCGCGATCATTCGCTCAAGCCGGACACTGACGAAGCCACATCATGATCCGTGAAATCCTCAAAATGGGCGACGAGCGCCTGCTGCGCATCGCCCCGCCAGTGCCGCCGGAAATGTTCAACAGCCCTGAGTTGTGGCAACTGATCGACGACATGTTCCAGGCCATGGAAAGCGTCGGCGGCGTTGGTTTGGCTGCACCGCAGATCGGCGTCGATCTGCAATTGGTGATCTTTGGTTTCGAGCAGAGCGAACGTTATCCGGACGCTGAAGCCGTGCCGCAGACCATCCTGATCAACCCGCTGATCACGCCGTTGAATCCGTTGATGGAGGAGGGGTTTGAAGGGTGTTTGTCGGTGCCGGGTTTGCGCGGCGCGGTGGATCGTTATCAGCAGATTCGCTACGAGGGTTTTGATCCGAAGGGCGAGCCGATCATGCGTGTGGCTTCAGGTTTTCATGCGCGGGTGGTGCAGCATGAGTGCGATCACCTGATCGGCCGGTTGTACCCTTCGCGGATTACTGATTTCAGCAAGTTCGGTTTTACCGAAGTGATGTTCCCGGATCTCGATCCCACAGCTGACGATTAACCAGAATCAAAAGATCGCAGCCTTCGGCAGCTCCTACAGGGATAGGTGTAGGAGCTGCCGAAGGCTGCGATCTTTTGATCTTCACCCCAGGCCCATCGCAATCATCGGCTTGCTCCGCGCATACCGGCTCAATCGCTCCGCCATCGCCTGCGGCAACTCAGGATCAAACCGGAACCCGCGCCGCTCATAAAACCCGCGCAAATCCGGATGACAGAACAGCCACACCGGTTCCGTCACATCCTGAACCGCCGCTGCCATCAACTGCGCCGCAATCCCCTGATCCCGACACCCCGGATCAACAAACAACCCGGTCAACCAATGCCCACCCGCCACCGGTCGCAAGCACAATGCTGCAACAATTTCCCCACGTCGCGCGACCCACAATTGCGCATCGCGCACGGCTTTCATCGAGGATTGGTGGCTGCGGTAAAACTTGTTCATCAACGGCCAAAGTGACGCGTCGAGCAGGCTGTATCGGGTATCGGGCATGGGTTCTGACTGTCGGTAGATTTCGCGGCGATTATAAAAGAACGCGCGCGTCTGGATAGGTGTATACCTGAGCTCACATCCCCTGTGAGTGGAGTACGCATCATGTCCAAAGGTATGGATTCAAAGAAAGCCGCGAAGAAGAAACCGGCCAAGACCGCGATTGAAAAACGCGCGGAGAAGAAGGCCAAGAAAACCGATATTTTCGGTCATTGATCACGCCTTTCGGAAGCCCGGTTCTCGGGCTTCCCTGTTGATCCAAAATAATCTGCAAGATTCTCGGTGGTCGTTGCACAGAAAGGGAAGGAACCCGCTGCGAGCAACGCCATGCCCCATTATTTCGACGCCACCCACCGTCAACACATCGAAACCCTGCGCCAACGTTTTACCGCTCGCAGCGACTGGCCGACCTGGCTGTTGTTGATCGGCGTGTATGGCGGCTGGTTTGCAATCATGTTGAACAGCCACTGGCTGGGACGGGGTTGCAGTACCGTGCTGCTGATTCCGCTACTGGTGCTGTGGCTGTCGGTGCAACACGAATTGCTCCACGGCCATCCGACGCGATGGATTCGCTTCAATAAAATTCTCGGCTATGCGCCGTTTGCCGTGTGGTATCCGTACACGTTGTATCGCGACAGCCATCTACTGCATCACCGCGATGAAGATCTGACGGTGCCCGGTGTCGATCCGGAAAGCCGTTACCTGACGCGGGGGCGCTGGCAGGGCAGTTCGCTGTTTGAACGCAGCTTGCACTGGCTGAATAAAACCGTGCTCGGGCGTTTCGCCATCGGTGCGCCGTTGGGCTTGCTGGCGTTGGCCGGTGAAGAATTGCAGCGGCTGAAAAACCGTGAGCGCCAAGCCTGGCTGATGTGGCTGACGCATGGCGCGTTCACGCTGCTGATGCTGTGGTTTATCGCGCGCTACAGCGTGTTGCCGGTGTGGCATTACCTGTTGTTGATCAGTGTGCCGGCGCTGTCGATTGCGATGATCCGCTCCTACTACGAACATCGACCGCACGCGCAACCGGAGCAGCGCACGGTGCTGAACGAAGCCGGATGGCCGTGGCGCTGGCTGTTTCTCAATCTGAATTTCCATCTGGTGCATCATGATTTGCCGGGGCTGGCGTGGTACGACTTGCCCAAGGTCTATCGCTCGAATCGCGAGCAATGGGTGGCGAGGAGTGGCGGGTTTCTGGTGCAAGGGTATGGGCAGTTGTGGCGGGAGCATGGCGTCAGACCGATCGATAGTCCCGAGCATCCTTATCACTAATTTCAAGATCACCATATATCCCCTGTAGGAGCGAGCCTGCTCGCGAAGGCGGTGTGTCATTCAAAGCGGTTTTTACTGTTACACCGCATTCGCGAGCAGGCTCACTCCTACAGTTGGAAATTCGTTGTCAGGAAATATGTGTATGACTCAACACCACGCCGAGCTCCTTATGTACACCGCCCCCGAGCCTATCCGTGTGGCCAACGAGCGCTGGCTCGCGCGCATCCTTGAACACCTCGGTCACACCCGTCTGAGCGCTGAAGGCCTGTCACTGCGCGAACTCTGGTTATCCCCCAATCTCCTGCTTACACAAACCTGCGGCTATCCATTGATGACGGCATTAAAAGGCCAGATTCGTGTGATCGGCCGCCCACGCTACGAACTCCCCGACGCCAGCGCTGGCAATCATTGCAGCCTGATCCTCAGCCGCGCTGATGACCCACGCAAAACCTTGCCAGCCTTTCGCGACAGTCGCGGCGTGATCAACAGTGAAGACTCCAACAGCGGCATGAACCTGTTGCGCCAACGCCTCGCCCCGTTGCATCGCGCTGGGCAATTCTTCTCCACGGTCGGCATCAGCGGCGGTCACCGTGAAAGCCTGCGCTGGTTGCGTGAGAAGCGCGCAGATCTGGCCGCCATCGACAGCGTCACCTACGACTACCTCGCGCAGCATGCGCCTGAGGAAGTCAGGGGACTACGTGTTGTTGGACGCAGTGCGTTCAGTCCGACGTTGCCTTTTATCACCGTCGCCAGTGCTACGGATGAACAGATCGAGCGGCTGCGGCATGTGATGAATCAGTCGTTGCACGAACTTCCGGATGTTGTGCAAACGTTGGGATTGCCTGAGGTGTTGGCGGCAGGTGAGGGTGATTATCAGGTGGTGCTCGACTATCAGCGTGAGGCTGAGGAGTTGGGGTATGGCTGCTTGCGTTGAAAGATCGCAGCCTTCGGCAGCTCCTATAGGGATCGCGTTCCGGGCTGCGATCTTTTGATCTTGTATTCCATAATCGAATATAAAAATGAAATTTAAATATTATTAATGCATAAGGCGCCTTGCTACGATCGCGCCACCGGAACACCGGACATTCAGCGACCCCTAACCCAGGAGCCCCTATGTCCGGCGCCGACCTTTCCCATCGCCAACACCTGGCCGGCCTGTTCCGCGCCCATTACCACTGGCTTTGCACCTATCTGCGTCGGCATCTGCACGACGCGGCGAGCGTTGAAGACATCGCCGCCGAAACCTTCGCGCAACTGCTCGAATCATCATCCCTGACCGCGATCCGCGAACCCCGCGCCTTGCTCACCACCGTCGCCCAACGTCTGCTTTATCAGCACTGGCGCCGTGCGGATCTACAGCGTCGGCATCAGCTACAGGTCGATGAGGAGGGCACCGCGTCGCCCGAGCATCTCGCGCAACTGTCGCAAACCCTGAAGCGCCTCGATCACACCCTGCAACGCCTGCCCGGCAAAGTCCGTTCGACCTTTCTGCTCGCCCGCATCGATGGCCTGACCTACCCGCAAATTGCTGCCGAACTGGGCATCTCCCAGCGCTCGGTCAGCGTGTACATGACCCGTTCCCAAGCCCTGTGCGATCGCCACAGCGCCAACCAATTCCTACAAGACAAGAGGTCTGCATGAGATCGATCAAAACCCTGCTCGGCGGTTCGCTACTGGCGCTGAGCTTGAGCGTCGGGGCAGTTTCTGCAACGGAGAAAACCGCGCCGATTCACTTCGGCGACATCACTTGGGAGAGCGGCAGTTTTATCACCGAAGTGCTGCGCCTGATTGTCGAAAAAGGCTACGGCTACCCGACCGATACGCTGCCGGGCAGCACCGTCAGCCTCGAAGCGGCGTTGGCAAAAAACGATATTCAAGTGATCGGCGAAGAGTGGGCCGGGCGCAGTCCGGCGTGGGTCAAGGCTGCTGCTGAAGGCAAAGTATTCGGCCTCGGCGATACAGTGAAAGGTGCCACCGAAGGCTGGTGGGTGCCGGAGTACGTGATCAAGGGCGACCCCGAGCGCGGCATCAAACCTTTGGCGCCGGAACTGAAATCGGTGGCGGATCTGCCGCGCTACAAAGACGTGTTCCGTGATCCCGAAGACCCGAGCCGTGGGCGTTTCCTCAACAGCCCGACGGGTTGGACATCGGAGATCGTCAACACTCAGAAGCTCAAGGCCTATGCGCTCAACGACAGCTTCGTCAACTTCCGCACCGGCTCCGGCGCGGCGCTGGATGCCGAGGTGGCGTCGTCGATCAAACGTGGCAAACCGGTGCTGTTCTATTACTGGTCGCCAACGCCGCTGCTCGGCCGATTCAAACTGGTGAAACTCGATGAACCGCCGTTTGATGCCGAAGCCTGGAAGACCTTGGCCGATGCCAATAATCCGAATCCCAAAGGCACGCGGTCGATGCCGGCGAGTCTGGCGATTGGCGTGTCGGCGCCGTTCAAAGCGCAGTATCCGGAGCTGGTGACGTTTTTTGAAAAGGTCGACTTGCCGATAGATCTGTTGAACCAGACGCTGGCGGGGATGAGTGAAAAACGCTTGCAGCCGAGGGTGGTGGCGCAGGCGTTTTTACGCGATCAGCCGCAGGTGTGGAAATCGTGGGTGCCCGCAGAAGTGGCTACCAAAGTCAGCAACAGCCTCTAGTTCCCAACGCCGCCCCCTGTAGGAGCTGCCGAAGGCTGCGATCTTTTGATCTTGAAAAAATCAAAGTCCAAAGATCGCAGCCTTCGGCAGCTCCTACAGGGGGCTGTTCATTTTCCGCTGAACCGATTCTTGTGCAAAAAGTCCTCACTACTGGCCGACTAGTGGCCTTGCGCAAGGTTTTGCGCTAGCTATGCTGCTCTGTAACTAACTATGTCGACCGTGCACGGTTAGTCTGCAAATTCATGCTGCCAGAGTGCGCAACCCAAGGCACCGACACTGAACCAACAAGGAGCATTTTTTAAATGGAAGTTCTTCAACGCGTTAGGGCTGGCCCGCGAGCGGGCTATCAAGAGAAGGATGTCTTGATTAGAGCGTCGCTGCATGGACTCTCCGATTGACCATCATTTATCACCTGACAACTTCCTCCCGTGGAGGAATGCGTGTGCCTGTTCTTTGGAACGTAGTGGTGGATCGTGAAAGACCTGAACTTTCATCAAATCAAAAGTCCGCGCGGAAGGTGATACAACCATGTTTAACCTACATCACAAGGCTGACCTGCTGGAAATCGAACGATTCAGCTGTGCCTTGACCGAGGCCAATGCCAAGTTGGCCGCGATCAGCCGTTCGATGGCGATGATCGAATTCACCCCCGACGGCATCGTTCTGGATGCCAACGAAAACTTCTGTAAAACCATGGGCTATGGCGCCGATGAAGTGCGCGGCAAACATCACCGGATCTTCTGTGAAGAAGCGTTTTATCGCAGCGAGGAATACGCCAAGTTGTGGCGCGACCTGGCCCGTGGTGAACCGATCAGCGGGACGTTTCTGCGTTTGAACAAAAGTGGCAAGGAAGTCTGGCTCGAAGCCAGTTACATGCCGGTGTATGGCCCGGACAAGCAAGTTAAAAGCGTGATCAAAGTCGCGTCCGACATTACCGCGCGGATTAACAAGGAGCATGAACAAGAAGCCATGCTCGCGGCGATCGGTCGCTCGATGGCCGTGATCGAGTTCACCCCGGAAGGCAATGTCATCACCGCCAACGACAACTTTCTCAAGACCATGCAGTACTCGCACAACGAAGTCGTTGGGCATCACCACAGCATGTTCTGCCACCGCAGCGAATCCGAATCGTCGCAATACAAAGCTTTCTGGGCTTCGCTCAATCGCGGCGAATATCACTCGCACCGTTTCGAGCGCAAGAACAAATCCGGGCACATGGTTTACCTCGAAGCCTCGTACAACCCGCTGTTTGATGCCAAGGGCCGCTTGTACAAAGTGGTCAAGTTCGCCAGCGACATCACCCAACAAATGACCACGCTGCAGAACGCTGCGGAATCGGCCCACAGCACCTCGGTACAAAACGACGCCTGCGCGCAAAAAGGCTCACAAGTCGTGCAGCAAACGGTGCAGATCATTCAGGACATTTCCCGCGACCTCAACGAAGCGGCGGTCAGCATCGATGCGGTGAGCAAACAGTCAGACATCATCGGCACCATCGTCCAGACGATTCGCGGGATTGCTGATCAGACTAATTTGCTGGCGCTCAACGCCGCGATCGAAGCGGCGCGCGCTGGCGAGCACGGGCGCGGGTTTGCCGTGGTGGCGGATGAGGTGCGAAGTCTGGCGGCAAGAACGAGTCAGGCGACGCTGGAGATCGTCGACGTTGTGCGCCGCAACCACGATTTGTCGCTGAGCGCGGTGTCGAGCATGCAATCGAGTTTGAGCCGTACCGGGCTTGGCGTGGAGCTGGCGAACGAGGCGGGGGCAGTGATTCAGGAGATTCAGCAAGGCTCACGTCACGTCGTCGATGCCATCAGCCAGTTCAACGAAACCCTGCAACTGAACTGACATCACACCGCCCCCTGTAGGAGCTGCGGCACGCTGCGATCTTTTGATCTTGATCTTTAAAATTCAGATCAAAAGATGAGGATCAAAAGATCGCAGCGTGCCGCAGCTCCTACAGGATCAGGCAATGTTTTCCAGCGCCAGATTACGCGTGCGCGGGCCGAAGTAGCCGATGGTCAGCATCACGATCAACATGCTGCTGGCAATGAACGCCAACACGCCGGGCGTGCCAAAACTGTCGAGAAAAAAACCGATCAGCAGGCTGCTGAACACCGTAGACAAACGACTGAAGGAATAGCAGAACCCTACCGCGCGGGCGCGAATGTTGGTCGGGAACAGTTCGCTCTGGTACGAGTGATAACTGAAGCTCAGCCAGGCGTTGCAGAAGGTGATCATCACCCCGCAAAAGATCAGCCCGAAGGCACTGGTCTGCAAGGCGAACAAGGTACCGAAGGTCATCGCACCGAGGGCCGAGCCGACGATCTGCCATTTGTTCTCGAAACGGTTGGCGAACTTGACGAACAGCAGCGGCCCGAGCGGGTAGGCGAGGGTGATGATGAACGCGTACATCAAACTGTGGGTGACGCTCACGCCCTGGCCGGACAGCAGCGCCGGCAACCAATTGCCAAAACCGAAAAAACCGATCGCTTGAAAGACGTGGAAGACGATCAGCATCAAGGCGCGGCGGCGATACGGTGGTTGCCAGATGTCGGCGAAACGACCCTTGCCTTCAACATCGACCGGCACGGTTTCCGGCATGTCCAATGCCTGGCCATGATCCTTCACGCAGCGTGCCTCGATGTTATCGAGAATCCGGTTGGCTTCGTCGAATCGACCGTGCTGCGCCAACCAGCGTGGCGACTCCGGCAGACGCTTGCGCAACCACCAGATAAACAGCGCAAACACCGCGCTCGCCAACACCACCCAACGCCAGCCGGACACACCGAACGGCGCTTGCGGCACCAGCCACCACGACATCAACGCCACTGCCGGCACCGAGAGAAATTGCACGAAAAACGCGAAAGCGAACGCGGAACTGCGCATGCGTTTGGGCACCAGTTCCGAGAGGTAAGCGTCGATGGTCACCAATTCGATGCCCAAACCGATGCCGACCAGAAAGCGCATGCAGATGATGCCCAGCGCCGAACTCTGAATACCCATCAACACCGTCGCCACGGTGTACCAAATCAGCGCGAAGGTGAAGATCGCGCGGCGACCGAAACGATCCGCCAGCGGGCTGAGCAGGCTGGCGCCGAGGAACAGGCCGAGAAACGTCGCCGAAGCGAACGCCGCTTGATCGGAGAAACCGAACACGCCCTGATTGCCGGTGGCGAAGATGCCGTCGCGGATCAGTCCGGGGCTGATGTAGGCGGTCTGGAACAAATCGTAGAGTTCGAAGAAACCACCGATCGACAGCAGCGCCACCAATCGCCAGATCGTCGCGACAGCGGGGAGACGGTCGATACGGGCGGAAACTTCGGCAGCGCGGATCGGATCGATGCCGTCGCTTTGCGCGGCGGCGGGGGCGTGTGCAGTCATGGGCAGATCCATTTTTTATTGATGGAAAAGCTTAGCCTGCTATCGGAAACCACGGATTGTGAAGAACAGCGATTTACGCCGGGAAACCGCTGATTTCTTGCAATATCTTCTTACGAATTAACGATTTATGCCGCAGCCGCCGAATCCGGCAGCGCCGAGGCCGGCAAACCGAAAATCCGGTCGAACAGCCAGTTGAACGCGAACGTGTAGCACGGGATGAAAATGATCAGCGCCAGATCCAGCAGAAATGCCTGCACCAGGCTGATGTTCATCCACCACGCAATCAACGGAATCAGGAACACGATCAGCGTCAGCTGAAAACCGATGGCGTGGGCGATGCGGCGTTTCACCGTGCGCGTGCGCGACACCTGACGGCTTTCCCAGCGCTCGAACAATGAGGTGTAAATGAAGTTCCAGGTCACGGCGATGGTGGTGATGATCACCGCCAGTGGCCCGGTGCTGCCCGGCGAAGTCCCGGACAACAGCGCCAGACCGAGAGCGGAGAAGGTCATGCCGATCACTTCGTAGAGCGACACGTAGACCAGTTTGCGTTTGACGCCTTGCATGGGAATTGCCTCTTTCTTGCCGTTTGTTGGCCAGCGGGACTGGCGAAGGCGACGAAAGATAGCTTCAATAGGGCTGACAGAAAAAGTCAGTAGCTTTCAGTTTTGGTGATAGGTAGGTGAAGTGAATTTCAACAGCGACAGCATTGAGTTGTTTCTTGCGGTGATTGAACGCGGCTCGTTTTCGGCGGCGGCTCGGGCATTGGGTCGGGTGCCATCGGCGGTGAGCATGAGTATTGGCAACCTTGAGGCCGAACTCGGTTATCTGCTGTTTGACCGCAGTCATCGCGAGCCACAACCCACGGCGATGGCGCTGTCACTGGTGCCGCACGCGCGACTGATCGCCGAACAACTCAAACAACTGCAAGTGCACGCGGTGGAGTTGTCGTTGGGGTTGGAGAGCAAGTTGTCGATTGGCGTGGTTGCGGACATTGATCGGCGGCGTTTGCTGGCGGCGATCAAGGTGATCGCCGAGCGTCATCCGTTGCTCGATATCGAAGTGCTGACCGCGCCGCAGGATGACGTGCTGGCGATGCTGCACAGTGGTCGTGTCAGTGTGTGCCTGGCGTTCGCCGGGTTGAGCATGAACGTGCTGGAGCGTTTTCAGTTCGTCGGCAGCGAACGGATGATCGCCACGCTGGCGGCGGACAGCCCGTTGTTGCGGGGGCAGGATTTGTTTCTCGAAGATCTGGTGCATGTGCGGCAGATCATCGTCGCCAGTCGCGACTTGCCGATCAGCGAGACGCGGCCGTTGGTGGCAGAGTCGTATTGGCGCACCGACAGTCTGGAAACGGCGATGGAGATGGTTGAGGCGGGATTGGGCTGGGGCAATTTTCCGTTGTCGGTGGTGCAATCGAGACTGGATAACGGCCGGCTGAAACGCCTGAATTTTCGCAACATCGAAAACGGTCTGGTGATGCCGGTGCATGCGGTGTGGCTCAAAAGCCAGCCGCTCCAGAAAGGCGCACTGGCCCTCGTTGATCTGTTGAGTGGTTGATTGTTCCCACGCTCCGCGTGGGAACGCAGCCCGGGACGCTCTGCGTCCCTTCACCGCCGAACGCGGAGCGTCCGTTGAGGCATTCCCACGCAGAGCGTGGGAATGATCGTATTGCGAAGCGTCACGTGCTTTCGCGAATCTTCAGTTCGAAACCCATGTCTTCTACTGGACGCGCAACGTTGTTACCCGCCATCAACGTCAACATCTGCTCCGCCGCGCGCCGGCCGATTGCCTCACGTGGGGTGTTGATGCTGCTCAAGCGCGGCACCATGTATTCGGACATCGGCAAGTCGTTAAAACCGAGAATCGCCACCTGTTCAGGAATCTTGATGCCATTGCGCAACGCTTCCAGCAAAGCACCCTGCGCCAAATCGTCGTTGCCAAAGAAGATCGCATCAACATCCGGATGCGCCGCCAGCAACTGCAAAAACAATTCCCCACCCAAGCCCACCGACGAAGCACGCGGCGTCAGCACTTCCAGATCCGGGTCGTAACGCCCGGCCTTCTGCAGTGCTTTGCGGAAACCCTCACCGCGCAACAACGTACGTTGATCGAGTTGCGCGCCGATGTACGCCAGACGCTTGCGCCCCCGCGATAGCAAATGCTCAGCCGCCGTTTCCCCGGCACTCAACTGCGAAAACCCGACGCAATTCACCCCGGCAGCGCTGTCCAGTTCCATCATGTACACGCAAGGAATGTTGCTCGCCTCAATCATCCGCCGCGAACTTTCCGTGCGATCAAACCCGGTCAGCAGAAACCCGCGCGGCTGATACGCCATGTAGTTGCGCAGCAGGTTTTCTTCTTCATCGCGGGAATAGTGGAAGTTGCCGATCAGTACTTCGAAGCCCTTGGGCGTGAGCACCCGATGAATGGCTTCCAGCGTGTCGATAAACAAAAGGTTGGACAACGATGGCACCAAAACCACCACCGAATGGCTCTGCGCCGAGGCCAGAGCGCGGGCGGCAGGGTTGACCACGTAGTTGAGTTCGAGGGCGGCTTTGCGGACTTTTTCTACCAGTTCGGTGGCCACGGTGCTGACCCCACGCAAGGCGCGGGAGGCGGTAATCGGACTGACACCGGCCAGGCGGGCAACTTCATTCAGGGTGGGACGGCCGGTGGTGCGGGTATTTTTATCGTTTTTAGGGGTGGTCATCGACGGCTTGCCAAACAAAAATCAAGGCACTAAGGTAGCGCTGTCCTGATGCAGCTGTAAATGCGTAAGCGAGGTCCTGCCTGATCTTCGCTTTTTGGCGTTGGGCGCAAACCTGCTGCAACCCAAAAAAACGACAAGAAGGCGTCGGCAACTTCTGCCTGTGCACTAGAGTCATAGCTAGCAAAGGTAGCGCTGTCTGCGCGCTGAGGTGTTATATGAGTCATCCCATCACCGCCCTGGTCATCATCTGCGATGCAGGTAGCGGCAAGACGTGCG
>NZ_JBIVMX010000040.1:14311-49013 GCF_044753305.1 Pseudomonas sp. NPDC088429
AAGACGAGCGTCAGCGAGGCCCTGACCCAACTCACCGGCGCCACTGCCATTGAAGGCGATACTTTCCATCCGGCCGCGAACATCGAAAAGATGAGCGCGGGGATCCCCCTGAACGACGACGACCGCGCCGGCTGGCTCGACAGCCTGTGCGTCGAACTGCGTCGCGTCGATGCATCGGGCAAACGCCCGGTGCTGACCTGCTCGGCCCTCAAACACAGTTATCGCGAAGTGTTGCGCAGCGCCTTGCCGGGCCTGGGCTTCGTGTTTCTTGAATTGACCCCTGAAGTCGCCGCTGAACGTGTGTCCCACCGTCCGGGCCACTTCATGCCGGCCACGTTGATCGAAAGCCAGTTCGCCACCCTCGAATCGCCGAAGGGCGAGCCGTTGACCCTGGCACTGAACGCTTCGATCCACAGTGTTGAAGAACTGGCGTCGCAGGCTCACGTCTGGTGGCAGGCCCACGGTCTGAAACAGGCGGTATGAGTGTGTTGAAAGAGATAGCGCTGTCCTCACGATTTCTGTTTAACCCGCTTTAATAACAACAACAATCCAGGAGACACCCCCAATGTTTGGCATGTCCCACGACGCGTTTCTGCTGCTTGATGCAGTGGTCACCGTGATCGGACTGATTGTCCTGATCACCAAGTTCAAGCTGCACCCGTTTATTTCCCTGACCATTGCGGCCGCGTTCCTCGGTCTGACCTCCGGCATGCCGATCGGCACCATCATCAAAGCGTTCCAGGACGGCTTCGGTGGTGTGCTCGGTTTCGTCGGCATCATCCTCGCGCTGGGCACCATGCTCGGCAAAATGATGGCTGAATCGGGCGGGGCGGATCAGATTGCCCAGACCCTGATTCGTGCGTTCGGCAAGGACAAAGTCCAGTGGGCGATGATGTTCGCCGCGTTTCTGGTCGGCATCCCGCTGTTCTTTGAAATCGGTTTTGTTCTGCTGATTCCGCTGGTGTTCATCGTTGCGCGTCGCACCGGTGTGTCGATCATCAAGATCGGTATCCCGCTGCTCGCCGGTCTGTCCGCCGTGCACGGTCTGGTGCCACCGCACCCGGGCCCGTTGCTGGCCATCGGCGTGTTCGGCGCGGACATCGGCAAGACCATTCTTTATGGTCTGATCGTGGCGCTGCCAACCGCGATCATTGCCGGTCCGATCTTCGGTACCTTCATCGCCAAGCACATTCCGGGTCACCCGAATCAGGAACTGGTCGATCAATTGGCCCGTGAAAACGATGACTCGGCGAGCCTGCCGAGCTTCGGTATCACCCTGGTTACCGTGCTGCTGCCGGTGTTCCTGATGTTGCTGAAAACCTTCGCCGACGTCGCGCTGCCGGACGGTCACTTCTTCCGCACCTGGATGGACATGATCGGTCACCCGATCTCCGCACTGCTGCTGGCGTTGCTGCTGTCGCTGTACACCTTCGGTCACAAACAAGGCATCGGCTCGCAACAGATGCTCAAGTGGCTGGACGCGAGCCTGGCGCCAACCGCCGCGATCATTCTGATCATCGGTGCGGGCGGTGGCTTCAAGCAGATGCTGGTGACCAGCGGCGTGGGCGACGTGATCGGCCACATGGCGGTCAGCGCACAGATCTCGCCGATCCTGCTGGCATGGCTGGTGGCGGCGGTGATCCGTATCGCGACTGGTTCGGCAACCGTTGCAACCATCACTGGCGCGGGCATTGTGGTGCCGGTGGTGGGGATGATTCCGGGCGTTAACCGTGAGTTGCTGGTACTCGCGACTGGCGCCGGTTCGTTGATCCTGTCGCACGTGAACGACGCCGGTTTCTGGCTGGTGAAGCAGTACTTCAACATGACCGTGGCCGAGACGTTCAAGACCTGGACAGCGATGGAAACCATCCTCTCGGTGGTTGCGTTGGGCTTCATTCTGCTGCTGTCGCTGTTCGTTTAAACGCTTCTTGCAGACACAAAAAAACCGCAGCGATGCGGTTTTTTTGTGGGTGATGATCTGCGTGAACACGGCACCTGTAGGAGCTGTCGAGTGAAACGAGGCTGCGATCTTTTGATTGTAAAAAACCAGATCAAAAGATCGCAGCCTGCGGCAGCTCCTACAGGGGATGGGTGTCAGTTATTTGGTAACCAGGCCATCGGCCCGGAACATCCCGCGAATGCCGCGCACCGCCTGGCGAATCCGATCCTGGTTTTCGATCAGCGCAAAGCGCACGTGATCGTCGCCATACTCACCAAATCCCACCCCCGGCGAGACGCAAACCTTCGCTTCAGCCAGCAGTTTCTTGGCGAATTCCAGCGAACCCAGATGCGCATACGCCTCAGGAATTTTCGCCCAGACATACATCGATGCCTTCGGATTCTCAACCATCCAGCCCAATTCATGCAGGCCTTTCACCAACACGTTACGACGCTGCCGATACTGCTCGGCGATGTCGCGCACGCACTGCTGATCACCTTCCAGCGCCGCGATCGCCGCGACTTGCAGCGGGGTAAAGGTGCCGTAGTCGTGGTAGCTCTTGATCCGCGCCAAGGCGTTAACCAGTTCCGGATTGCCGACCATGAAACCAATGCGCCAGCCCGCCATGTTGTAGCTCTTGGACAGGGTGAAAAACTCCACCGCGATGTCCTTGGCGCCCGGCACTTGCATGATCGACGGGGCTTTCCAGCCGTCGTAGACGATGTCGGCGTAGGCCAGATCGTGAATCACCAGCACGTCGTATTGCTTGGCGAGGGCGATCACCCGCTCGAAGAAATCCAGTTCCACGCACTGCGCAGTCGGGTTCGACGGGAAGCCGAGGATCATCATTTTCGGTTTCGGAATCGAGCCGCGAATCGCCCGTTCCAGCTCATCGAAGAAATCCACACCGGGCACCAGCGGCACAGAACGCACTTGGGCGCCGGCAATCACTGCACCGTAAATGTGAATCGGGTAGCTCGGGTTCGGCACCAATACGGTGTCGCCCTGATCGAGGGTCGCCAGCATCAAATGCGCCAGGCCTTCCTTGGAACCGATGGTGACAATGGCTTCGCTTTCCGGGTCGATGTCGACCTCGTAGCGCTGCTTGTACCAGTTGGAAATCGCCCGGCGCAGGCGCGGAATGCCCTTGGACGTCGAGTAACCGTGGGTGTCTTCGCGTTGGGCCACTTGTACGAGTTTTTCGACAATGTGCGGCGGCGTGGCCCCGTCGGGGTTGCCCATGCTCAAGTCGATGATGTCTTCACCACGACGACGCGCGGCCATCTTCAGCTCGGCGGTGATGTTGAAAACGTAAGGGGGGAGTCGATCTATGCGCGCAAAGCGGCGCGGCGAACCTTGTTCGGCCATTGTTGCCTCGGATAACGTAAGCGCCCGGAACCGTCCGAGCGACGCTGGTCACTGCGGTGACCTGTGGCGGAAGATAAGGTCAGTGATGGCATACTGTCCAGCCCGTTTGTTAACAAATTTTTCCAAGGAAAATGGTTGATGGAATTCACCAGCGGCTTCTTGCTGAGCCTTTCGCTGTGCCTGGATATCGGCGTGGCCAACATCGCAATGATCACATTGGCGATGCAGCGCGGTTACTTTCAAGGCTTCGCGCTGGGCCTTGGCACCTGCGTCGGCGACCTGATTTACGCGGTGCTGGCGCTGGCCGGGATGACCGTTCTGCTGCAATACGAAAGCGTGCGTTGGGTGCTGTGGATCGGCGGTTCGGCGCTGCTGATCTACTTCGCGGCGAAGATGATTTACTCGGCGATCCATCACGAAGCGCTGCTGGCCGAGACGGCGGAGGTGGGGCAGAACTCCCATCGCAAGGAATTCTTTCGTGGGATTTTTCTCGCCATGTCGTCGCCGAGCGCGATTCTTTGGTTCGCTGCGGTGGGCGGCACGCTGATCGCCCGCTCCGGTGGCGGTGGCCCGGTGAGTTCGGCGCTGTTCCTCGGTGGTTTCCTCTGCGCCGGGCTGCTGTGGTCGGCCGGTTTGTGCTTTGCTGCCAGCCACGGTGGCAAGCTGCTGGGCGACAAGCTTTTGCGCTATTCCTACATGGCATCTGCAGCGATCTTCTGCTATTTCGCAGTCTACGTGATCGTATCCGGCTACAACGAATTCGTCGGTTCCGGTGCCGTCGAGCAGTTGCATTCGCTGTAACCGTGCGAAACGGGTTTGGCTTTCTATACTCCCAGCCGAACCCCTTTTTTGTGCCAGGAGTCGAGTCATGGATGAGCAAACACGCGTCGAAGTGGCTGAACCTCGCTTCGAACATGGACACTTCCTGCTGATTGCAGGATTTGGCGATCGATTTACCCAAGACACCGCTAAGGACATCCCGGCGCTGTGGGAGAAATTCCTGCCGCATCTGGGACGAATTCCCGGGCAAAAAGGCGAAGTGACCTACGGCGTGTGCTGCAATTTCGACGGCAAGGGCGGCTTCGATTACATCGCCGGCGTAGAAATCACCAAGCTCGACGAACTGCCGCAGGACGTCTATCGCTGGGTCGAAGTGCTGCCCCGTCAATACGCGGTGTTCGAACACAAAGGGCCGCTCGATCAGTTGCCGCAAACCCTGCAATACATCTACAAAACCTGGTTGCCGACCTCTCACTACGTCGAGCTGAACGCCCCGGAACTGGAGCGTTACAGCGCCGATTTCAACCCGCGCCTGCACACTGGCAAACTGGAAATCTGCGTGCCGGTCGATACCAAGGCCTGAGCCCGCAGTGATGAGGCGGATCACTGATCCGCCTCATGCGTTTGCGCCGTGTGCGGATCGATATGCCCCCGCGATTCCTTTATGCTTTCGGCACTTTCTCCTGCTGATTTCCGAGCCGCCATGAACACCGTCATCCGCAACGTCACCGCCGCTGATCTGGATCGCTGCTACGCCATCGAAACCGTTGCCTACGAAGGCGACGAAGCCGCCACCCGCGAGAAAATCGCCACGCGTATCGCCACCTGGCCGGAAGGCTTTGTCGTGGCGGAAGTGGATGGCGTGGTGGCGGGTTTCGTCAATTCGGGCGCGGCGTTTGATGTGCAGATGTCGGACGAGGCGTTCAAAGAACTGATCGGCCATGACCCGAAAGGGCCGAACGTGGTGATCATGTCGGTGGTGGTGCACCCGGATTATCAGGGGCAAGGGTTGGCGAAGCGCTTGATGGCTGAGTTTATCGAGCGTATGCGCGGGATGGACAAGGCGACGATTCATTTGATGTGCAAGGAAAAGCATATTCCGCTGTACGCCGGGTTTGGCTTTGCCTACATCAAACCGTCGGAGTCGGATCACGGCGGCATGGCGTGGCACGAGATGATCCTTACCCTCTAAAGCCAACCCGATCTCCACTGTAGGAGCTGCCGAAGGCTGCGATCTTTTGATCTTGCTGTTAATAAGATCAAGATCAAAAGATCGCAGCCTTCGGCAGCTCCTACAAAGGTTTGAGTTGTGTCAGTAAGGGGGTCGGTTATCCGTTTTGATGCATCAAGGTCGTAGGTTTCGGCATCATGCAGCCCTCGATGTCTCAGAAAACCAGGCCCATGCGCCGTTCATAACCGATCCGACCCTTGTACGCTTCGCCGCTGTCGACGTAGCCATGCTTTGCATACAGCGCAATCGCCGCGTCGTTATCCGCGTCCACCGACAACTCCAGCCCTTTGATCTCCGGCCACGCCTGACGCGCGACCTCGGGCAGCGCTTGCAGACACGCCTTGCCATAACCCTTGCCCTGCGCGCGGCGATCAACCTGCAACGCATGCAAGGTGGCGCTGTGTTCATCAGCCCAGGCCGGCAACACGGGCGGGCGCTTGAGCAGCAGAAACGCCACCGGCACTTCATCCGCCAGCAAGGCAAAACCCTTCACGCCGGGGCCGGGTTTCGACAACAAGGTGTGCAACGCACCGTGAATATCGCCGGAGAACTTGATCTGCTCGGCATGGATTTCAATCGCCTCGACTTGCTGACGCTGCAAAGCATTCAGGCTGTCGTACGGCACGAGTTGGGCTGACACGGGAATTTCCTTTTTCCTACAAAGATAAGCCTCGGATTCTAGCGATTTTGGCCTCAGTGGAAATTTTTTGTTTCGCCTGTCGATCTGCCGATCCACCAAGCGACTAAGGGTGTCTTCAAAACAAAAACCACGGAGAACACCATGAGCGCACAAAGTGATATCCAGACCCTGATCAACACCTACCGCGACGCCGTGATGAAAAAGGACGTAGAGAAAGTCATGGCGCTGTACGCCGACGACATCGTCTCGTTCGACGCGATCAAGGCCCTGCAATTCAAGGGCAAACCGGCGTACCGCGAACACTGGGTCGCGTGCATGGAAATGTGCCCCGGCCCGCACATTTTCGAATTCCATGAAATCGCCATCGAAAGCGCCGACAACATCGCCTTCGCCCACTGGGTGGCCAACTGCGGCGGCACCAATGAAAAAGGCGAAACCCAGAGCTGCTGGATGCGCGTCACCGCCTGCTATCGGCAGATCGGCGGCGCGTGGAAAATCGCTCA
Source organism: Pseudomonas sp. NPDC088429 (assembly GCF_044753305.1). Lineage (NCBI taxonomy): Bacteria > Pseudomonadati > Pseudomonadota > Gammaproteobacteria > Pseudomonadales > Pseudomonadaceae > Pseudomonas > Pseudomonas sp. NPDC088429. Next base: position 20,773 of record NZ_JBIVMX010000040.1, read on the forward strand.
CGAACATTGGTCGGCGCCGTTCGATCCGATGAGCGGCGCGACCCTGTTCGATGTGCAACCCTGATCTTCAGCCATAGTTGATCCGTCCGCTTCAGGAGAACGCCATGAAGTATTTATGCCTGGTCTACAGCGATGAGCGCTTGCTGCATTCATCGCCCGACAGCCCGGAAGACGCCGAGTGCTGGGCCTACGCCGAGTCGATTCAGGGCAGCGGGCGAATGGTCGCCGCCGAGGCGCTCGAATCGGTACAGACCGCCACCACGGTGCGTATGCGCAACGGCAAACTGTCGATCACCGATGGCCCGTTCGCCGAAACCAAGGAGCAACTGGCCGGTTTCTACCTGATCGACGCCAAGGATCTCAACGAAGCCATTCAGGTGGCCGGCAACATTCCGGCGGCGCGGGTCGGCAGCGTTGAAGTGCGCCCGGTGCGGCAGTTGAATGTCTGAGGTTCGGGCGCGGGTCGAGCAGGTCTATCGCGAAGACTCGCGGCGGATTCTGGCGACGCTGATTCGCCTGCTGGGTGATTTCGACCTCGCCGAAGAAGCCTTGCACGAGGCGTTCTTTGTCGCCGTCGAACGCTGGCAACGCGACGGCGTGCCGGACAATCCGCGCACCTGGCTGGTCTCGACCGGGCGCTTCAAGGCGATTGACGTATTGCGCCGCCGCGCCCGGTTCAAGGCCTCGCAGCCGATGTTGCTGGCGCAACTGGAAGAACTCGAACAGGCCGACTGGAGTGGCGAAGACGTGGAAGATGATCGTCTGCGGCTGATCTTCACCTGTTGTCACCCGGCGCTGGCGGCGGATGCGCAAGTGCCGCTGACCTTGCGCGAAGTCTGCGACCTGACCACCGAAGAAATCGCCCGCGCCTTTCTCTCGGCACCGGCGGCGATTGCCCAACGCATCGTGCGGGCGAAAGCCAAGATCCGTGACGCGAAAATCCCTTATCAAGTGCCGAGCCTGAGTGAATTGCCCGAGCGCCTCGACACCGTGTTGCGGGTGATTTATCTGGTGTTCAACGAAGGCTATTCGGCGTCGGTCGGCACTGAACTGACCCGCGAAGATCTGACGCGTGAGGCGATCAGGTTGGGGCGGTTGTTGATGGAATTGTTGCCGGCGCCGGAAGTAATGGGGCTGCTGGCGATGATGCTGTTGCACGAATCACGACGCTCGGCGCGCACCTCGCCGAGTGGTGAACTGGTGCTGCTGGATGATCAGGATCGCGCGTTGTGGGATGCCGGGTTGATCGCTGAAGGTTGCGCGCTGGTCGAGCGCGCGCTGACCACGCGGCGGTTTGGGCCGTATTGTTTGCAGGCAGCGATTGCGGCGGTGCATGCCGAGGCGCCGACGGCGGCGCAGACGGATTGGGAGCAGATCGTTGGTTTGTATGACGTGCTGTTGCGGGCGGTGCCTTCGCCGGTGATTGAGTTGAATCGAGCGGTGGCGGTGGCCAAGCGGGATGGGGCGTTGGCGGGGTTGCAGTTGATTGAGGGGATTTTGGCGCGGGGCGAGTTGCAGGATTATCACTTGGCGCATTCGGCGCGGGCGGAGTTTTGTCGGCAGTTGGGCAGGGTGGAAGAGGCGCGTTCAGCCTACCTTCGCGCCCTTGAACTGACCCGGCAAGAACCCGAAAGACGTTTCATCGAAGCACGCCTGAATCAGTTATCCACCCCCCTGTAGGAGCTGCCGAAGGCTGCGATCTTTTGACCTTGATAAGCGAGATCAAAAGATCGCAGCCTCGTTTCACTCGACAGCTCCTACAGGATGGCGTTGTGGGTATCAGGCCTGCTGCCGGGTCGCGGCCATCACTATCTCGCGAATACACACCCCCTGCGGCTGCCCATACGCATACTCAATCGCCGTCGCCACATCTTCAGCACTCAACACCGTGCCGCCCATGTCCTGTTTCCAAGCCTGATACCCAGTCTTGATCGCCTCATCCGTGGTGTGGCTCAGCAACTCAGTTTCAACCGCCCCCGGCGCAATCGTCGTCACACGCACATTGTGCGGCGCCAGCTCCTCGCGCAGATTCTCCGACAACCCATGCACCGCAAACTTGGTGCCGACATACGCGACATGGTTCGGGAACGTCTTGCGCCCGGCCACCGAGCTGACGTTGATGATCGTCCCGTGTTTACGCTCGATCATCCCGGCCACCACCGCGTGCACACCGTTGAGCAAGCCCTTCACATTGACGTCGAGCATCTGATCCCACTGCGCCGGATCCTGCTCGCTCATCGCACCGAGCAACATGACGCCAGCGTTGTTGATCAGCGCATCCGCCGGGCCGAATTGCGCTTCGGCTTCCGCCACCGCCGCGAGCAATGCGTTGCGATCGGTGATGTCGACTTTGCGGCTCAGGCTGTGCGGCAGCGCCAACGCTTCAAGGCGTTCAACGCGACGCGCGAGCAACAGCAGCGGATGGCCGGCCGCGCTTAAACGACGGGCGGTGGCTTCGCCGATGCCCGAACTGGCGCCGGTGATGATGATCAATGGCTTGCTCATGGGTGAACTCCTGAAATAAGTATTTCAAATGACTGAACGATGGGCGCAGTATATTTAGCGCCGTTGTGGCTGAAAAATGCCTTATTCCTCTGTCTGCTATCGGAATCTCCTATGGATGTCCGTCATCTCAAAGCCTTCCTCGCCGTGTTCGAAGAGCGCAACATCACCGCCGCCGCGCAGCGCCTGTTCATCAGCCAGCCGACGCTGTCGGTGACGATCAAACAGTTGGAGGAAGAACTCGGCGCGACGTTATTCGTGCGCCAGCCGCGCGGTGTCGAAGTCAGTGATGAAGCGCGTTTGCTGTATCCGCAAGCGCGGCGAATGGTCGCCGACGCCGAGGCGCTGAGCCGAATGTTTCGCGGCCGCGAAAACCGTGCGCCGCTGACCCTCGGCATCGAGGGTGACATCGCTGCCAGCCACATCGAAGCCTTTGCGCGCATGGCGCATCTGGCGTTGCCGAATCTGTTGCTGACGATGGAGGAGGGCTGTCAGGGTGATGGACGCTTGGCGGTTGAGGAGATGTGTTGCGAGGACGAATTGTTCCTGCCGCTGTGGGAAGAATCCTATGTGATGGCGCTGCCGGTGAATCATCCGATGGCGGCGGTGCAAGCGAATTGGGCGCCGATTGAGGATTGGATTACCTGTCCGCAGCATCCGTCGCATCAGCGCTTGATGGCGTTGTACGGGCGTTCGCCGGAAGCGGTGGCGGGGCATGCCGGGTCGTTGCAACAGGCGTTGCACATGGTCGCGGCGGGAGTTGGCGTGGCGATGTTGCCGCAGTCATTGGTGACCGGGCATGCGCGGGTGGTGGTGCGCGCGTTGCACCTGCCGGCGCCGACGCGAAGGGTCGGGTTGTGTTATGCGGCGCAGGCGCTGGAAATGCCGGCGATGCGTGGGTTGCATGAGTATTTTTTGTTGAATCGACCGGTGGTGATTGAGGCTGCTTGAGGATCAAAAGATCGCAGCCTTCGGCAGCTCCTACAGAGGTACGCTTTCCCATGTAGGAGCTGCCGAAGGCTGCGATCTTTTGATCTACTCCAACATCTTGTTAAGCAACCAGCTCCCCGCCGGCCCCGGCGGATACAGCCGCGACCACAGTGCATCGACAAACACCGGTTTAGGCCAGCCGCGCACTTTCAACTCCACCAGCAAATCATTGCCAAACCGCTGCGCCAGCCAACGCGGCAACGGCGCCCAGCCAAAACCCTTTTCGGCCATTTCCAGCAACATCAAATAACTCGGCGCCGACCACACCCGGCCTTTGCCACGACTGTCGTACGGATTAACGATGGTCGCCAGGCGCAGCTCGCGATGCAGTTCCAAGGTGTGTTGATCAATGTGATCAAGCGTCGCCAATGGATGATCGCGATTGACGAACAAAGCGATTTCCGTGCGTTCGGCCACGGTCGAGGTCACCAGATCTGGCGGGTAGTTTTCCTGCATCTCTGCGAAGGCCAGATGTGCGCGACCGCGTTGCACCAGTTCGATCAAGTCCTCGCATTCGGCGATCAGACATTCCAGCTCCAGATCCGGATAACGCTGCTCAAACCCAACCAGCGCCGCTTCAAAACGATACGACTGATAGGTGTCGGAAATCGCCACGGTCAGCTTCGGCTCGACGCCTTGGGACAACTGCCGCGCGGTCATTTCCAGACGACTGGTCGCCGCCAGAATCGCCTCTGCTCGTTGCAACATCACATGGCCCGCGGGGGTGAGCGTCGGCTTACGGCTGCTGCGATCAAACAGCACCAGATCCAAATCGATCTCAAGGCTGGCCACCGCCGCGCTGATGGTCGACTGACTGCGCCCGAGTTTGCGCGCCGCCGCCGAAAACGAACCTTGGGTCGCCGCTTGCACAAACGCCAACAGCACTTCTTGCGAGGCCATGAACTATCGCCTTGATCGATGGTTATTGGTTATGAAGTATCGGTGTGAGGGTAGATCATGGCAACCATCTTCACTCAAGGAGTCAGGCAATGACTGCCCCTAAATCCATCACTGAACGTATTTTCCAGGCCGTTGGTTTCGAACTGCTGGCCATTCTGATCTGTACGCCGCTGCTGGCGTGGCTGATGAAAAAACCGATGCTTGAAATGGGCGCGGTGACGGTGTTGATCGCGATGCTGGCGCTGGGCTGGAACGTGGTGTTCAACCGCTACTTCGACCGGGTGCTGGCGCGGATGAATGTTGCGCATAACGCTTGGGTGCGTGTGGTGCATGCGCTGCTGTTCGAGGGTGGCTTGATCGTGATGGGCGTGCCGCTGATTGCGTGGTGGTTGTCGGTCAGTTTGTGGCAGGCGTTTTTGCTGGATATCGGCGTGCTGCTGTTCTTCCTGCCGTACACCTATGTGTATCACTGGGCGTACGACGTGCTGCGCGAACGCTTCATGACCCGTGGTGTTTGTGAGGGTTAATTAAATTCGTCAATCATGGCAAACCCCTGTGGCGAGGGGATTTATCCCCGTTGGCCTGCGCAGCAGGCCCGTCTTTTCTGGATCAAAAGAGGGGGCGCTGCGCACCCCAACGGGGATAAATCCCCTCGCCACAATGGGTGTCAGGTTTAGAGGAACATCCCGCCGGATGCCTCAACTCGCTGCCCATTGATCCATTGCGCACCCGGCGACAGCAACAACGCCAGCGCCCCGCCAATATCATCCGGCTGACCGGCGCGTCCCAGCGCGGTGTTTTCAGCGACCATCGCATTCACCGCCGCATTATCGCGAACCGTCCCGCCACCAAAGTCAGTTTCAATCGCGCCTGGCGCCAACGTGTTCACAGCAATCTGCCGCGCGCCCAGCTCTTTCGCCTGATAACGAGTCAGCACTTCAATCGCGCCTTTCATCGCCGCATAAGCACTGGCGCCCGGAATGGTGAAACGCGCGAGGCCGCTGGAGATATTAATGATGCGTCCGCCGTCGTTGATCAGCGGCAGCAGTTGTTGAGTCAGGAAGAACGGCCCTTTGAAATGCACGTTCATCAGCATGTCGAATTGCTCAACCGTGGTCTCGGCGAAACCCACGTGCAAACCGACCCCGGCGTTGTTGATCAGGAAATCAAAACGCTCACGTTCAAATTGTTCGCGCAGCGCTTGCTCAACCTTCGCGCCGAACCCGGCAAAGCTGTCACTGCGGCCGACGTCCAGTTGCAGCATGACGGCTTTGGCTCCGAGTTTTTCCACTTCGGCGACCAGCGCCTGCGCTTCATCCACGCGGCTGTGATAAGTGCCGATGATGTCGACACCTTGGGCGGCGAGGTGCAGGGCGGCGTTTTTGCCGAGGCCACGACTGGCGCCGGTGATCAATGCGATTTTGCGGTTCATGGGACTTCCTCGATGCTGGTGAGTGGTGATGGAACTCAGTTTATTTGTCCGCCGATAGGTGATAAACAGACTGAAATCGGAATCACTGATCGGCTCAGCCGAACAATCGTCAGGTGCTCACATGAACAAACTGGAACTGCTGCGCACCTTCGTCCGGGTCAGCGAACTGTCGAGTTTCACTCTGGCCGGCGAGAGCCTTGGCCTGCCGCGCTCTACCGTGTCCGAACATGTGCAGGCACTCGAAACACTGGTCGGCACGCGTCTATTGCAGCGCACCACGCGCAAAGTGCAGGCGACGCAGGACGGTTTGGTGCTGTACGAACGCAGCAAGGATCTGCTTTCGCACATGGACGAGATTGAAGGGTTGTTCCGCCAGGATGAGGCCTCGCTGACCGGGCGTATTCGTGTCGACATGCCGAACATTCTGTCGCGACGTCTGGTCATGCCGCTGTTGCCTGAGTTCATGCATCGTCACCCAAATCTGGAACTGGAAATCAGCAGCACTGACCGCCGCGTCGATCTGCTCAGCGAGGGTTTTGATTGCGTAGTGCGCATTGGCGCGCAGCCGGATCAATCGGTGGTGGCGCGGCATTTGGGCGATTTTTCGATGATCAACTGCGCGAGCCCGGCGTACCTTGAACGCTATGGTGTGCCGCAGACGCTGGAGGATCTGGCGCAGCATCGGCTGGTGCATTACGTCGGCGTATTGGGTTCGCGTTCGGAAGGGTTTGTGTACGAGGAGGGTGGTGAGGTTAAGCGTTTGCCGATGGCGGGCAGTGTGACGGTTAACAGCACGGATGCTTATGAGTCGGCGTGTCTGGGCGGGTTCGGTTTGACCCAAGTGCCGCGCTCGGGCATGAAGCCACATTTGGATAACGGCGAACTGGTGACGGTGTTGCCGCAGTTCACGGCGCCGTCGATGGCGATTTCGTTGTTGTATGCCCGGCAGCGACATTTGCCGTTGCGCGTGCGGGTGTTCATGGATTGGCTCGGCGATGTGATCCGCTCAACCCTCTAACCCACACCTTGCACTCAAACCTCACTGGATCTCTATCTGAAACGGCTACCTGTAGGAGCTGCCGCAGGCTGCGATCTTTTGATCTTTAAAAACAGGATCAAAAGATCGCAGCCTTCGGCAGCTCCTACAGGGGAATTGTTGTGGGTCAGAAGATCTGGGTAAACAGCCAATAGAGGCTGCCGGACAGCAGGATCGCCGCCGGCAACGTCAGCACCCACGCCATCAGCAAATTGCGGATGGTCTTCATCTGCAACCCGCCACCGTTGGCAACCATCGTCCCCGCCACACCCGACGACAACACATGCGTCGTCGACACCGGCAAACCAAACATATCCGCCGCACCAATGGTCAGCATCGCCACGGTTTCCGCCGACGCACCCTGCGCATACGTCAGGTGGGTCTTGCCGATTTTCTCGCCCACCGTCACCACAATCCGCTTCCAGCCAACCATGGTGCCGAGCCCCAGCGCGATGGCCACGGCGATCTTCACCCACAGCGGAATAAACCGTGTGGCGTTGTCGATTTGTTGCTTGAACAGTTGCAGTTTGCTGCTGGTGTCGGCGTCGAAATTGCCGACCTTGTTCTTGTCCATCAGGCGAATACTTTCGCTGGCCAGGTACATGTCGTTACGCACGTTGCCCATGGCTTCGGCCGGGACTTTCGCCAGCGAACCGTAGCCCCTGACTTCTTCGCCGATGTGCCCGGTGAGGGCGGCGAGGGCGGGGATCAGTTGCGGCGTGGCTTCCTTGCTGCGCACGTAATCGGAAAGGATTGGACGCGGATCAGCCGGCGCCGGCTGCGGTGCACTTTTCACCAGCGCTTGCTGGGTGACTTGCGCCACCGCGGCGAACTGCAGCGATTGTTCCTCGGGCATGGTGCGGTTCAAGGCGTACGCCATCGGCAGCGTGCCGACCAGAATCAACATGATCAGGCCCATGCCTTTCTGGCCGTCGTTGGAACCGTGAGCGAAAGACACGCCGGTGCACGTGGCGATCAGCAAACCGCGAATCCACCATGGCGGCGGCGCGTTGCCTTCCGGTGCCTTGTACAGCGAACGATTCTTCACGAACGCGCGCAGCGCCAGCAGCAACAGCGCGGCACAACCGAAACCCACCAGCGGCGACAGCAGCAGCGCGTAACCGATCTTGGTCGCCTGCGCCCAATCGACACCGCTGGTGCCGTCGCGGCCATGCATCAAGGCATTGGCCACGCCGACGCCGATGATCGAACCGATCAGCGTGTGCGACGAAGACGCCGGCAAACCCAGCCACCAAGTGCCGAGGTTCCACAGGATCGCGGCGATCAGCAGGGCGAAGATCATCGCGAAACCGGCCGACGAACCGACCTGCAAAATCAACTCAACCGGCAGCAACGCGATGATGCCGAACGCCACCGCGCCGCTCGAAAGCAGCACACCGAGAAAGTTGAAAAAACCCGACCAGACCACCGCGACATTCGGCGGTAGCGAGTGGGTATAAATCACCGTCGCGACGGCGTTGGCGGTGTCATGGAAACCGTTGACGAACTCGAAGCCCAGCGCAATCAACAGCGCAACGCCGAGCAGCAGAAACGGCGTCCACGTGGTGACAACCGTGCCGAGTTCGTGCATGTCGTGCATCAGGCTGTAGGCGGTGAACAGCATGCCCATCGCCAACACAGCGAAAAAAATCACGTAGGTGAACGGGCTGGTTTTCTTGTCGAGGGCGGGCCTGCCGCTGGGGGCGGATGTGTGGCTGGCGGTCAGGGAGGGAGTAGCCATGAGCGGACAATCCTCAGCGAGGGAAGGAATGTCGCCCATGATCATTGCAGAATGTTACAGAGAGACTGCGGCAGATCAGTGTTTGGATGAATAGCCTGACCATTGATCTGTTGAGTCCATTCCTGAACTCTGGGGAGAGCTTTTGTGGCGAGGGGATTTATCCCCGATCGGCTGCGCAGCAGTCGTAAATCCGTCGAACGCGGTTCAACTGAAAAACCGGGGTGAATGGTTTTTGGGGCTGCTTCGCAACCCATCGGGGATAAATCCCCTCGCCACAGGATCTTTGTCATCTCGATAGATCTCTGCAGCGACAATAGATCTGTGGTGCGCAAGGGTCAGTAATCACCTCTTTTACGAAACGCCCACCGCCCCGCAATCACGGTAAAAGTCGCCACCAGCGCCACCAATATCCAGAACCCTTCCGGATCCTGCGACAGTGGCACCCCACCCACATTCATCCCGAAAAAACCGGCAATGATGTTGATCGGCAGCGCCAGCACCGTCACCACGGTCAGGGTAAAAGGCGTGCGGTTGCTCTGTTCGTTGAGGTTGGCGGCGATCTCTTCCTGGAGCAATTTGATCCGCTCACCCAGCGCCGTGAGGTCGTTGATGATCAGCGCAAACTCTTCAGTGGATTTGCGCAGCTCCTTGACGTCCTCCTTCTGCAACCACGGCGGCAGCCGATTGAGCAGACGCAGCAACGAACCCGGCTCCAGCGCCAACAGCCGTTGCAGCCGCACCAGCACCCGTCGATTGGCACCCAGTTCGGCACGGTTGGTCGATAGCTTTGAGGAGAGCAATTCATCCTCGACCTGATCCACACTCATACTGGTTTTGCGCACGATTTGCGTCAGAACCTCGCCCTGATCCCGCAGCAAATGCACGAGTAGTTCCGACGGTGAACGAAAGCGCTCGCCAGCCTTTACCGACGAACGCAATTTATCCACCGAGTGCAGCGGTTGCAGGCGCGCGCTGACGATCAATTTGCTGCGCACGCAGACCCACAATGTCGAAACGTCCGAGGAGACCATGCTGCTGAGGTTGAACACCACATCGTTGACCACCGCCAGCAACGCCGAATCGACATGCTCGATGCGCGTCGAGCGCGAGCCTTCGTGCAACGCCTCGAAAAACTCTTCAGGCAATTGCAGATGACTCTTCATCCAGCGCTCGCACGCGGCGTGCGCGAGATTGAGGTGCAGCCAGAGAAATTCGCCGCTGTCGCTGTCGTCCTGCAAACAGCGTAATGCCGTCGCCGAATCCACTTCGCGGCCACGTTCGCCGGGCAGAAAACGAAAACCGTAGAGCAGGCCAAACAGATCGGGATCGCGATGACTGATGTCGAGTCTGTGGTTCATGGAGGCTCGCTGCGAGGAGGGCGTCTGGCGTGGGGTTTACAGATTCACCTGCTCGGCATCTTCGCAATCGTGCGTGACGGTTTTGTGACCGCTCGATGACGGGGTGACATGTACCGATTTCGATACCGTGTGGGTACACAGTCGATCTCAATTCATCGCGGCGCTGGTCGATGACCGCTTATCTATCACCGGTATTGGAGTATTTCCATGGTCAGCATCAGCTCTGTTTCGATCAATCAGACTGTCACTACGTCCACCAGTAAAACCACGATCAACGACGTTGGCGACGACACCAGCACCACCGCGACGGCGACTGCGAGTGCATCCGGCGATGCGCCGAAAGCTGCAGGCGGCGCGGCACCGGCGGGAGGCAGCAGTTCCAGCAGCAGTGAAGAATCGGATTCGGTGAAGGAGCTGCGCAAGCAGATTGCCGAGCTGCAAAAGCAATTGCAGCAACAGCAGCAGGCGCTGCAAGCGGCGCAGGCGAAGCAGGAAAGCGCGGATGCCAAAGCGGCGGACGTGGCGGCAGCGCAGGCGCAGATCACCACGACGTCGGCTTCTTTGCAGACGGCTACGGCGTCGTTGTTGCAGGCGTTGCAGGATTCGGGGTCGAGTACGTCGGGGGCGTTGGTCAGTACTTCGGCGTGATGGCTTTTCCCCTCACCCTAACCCTCTCCCGGGGGGGAGAGGGGACTGACCGAGGTGTTCTTTTAAGGTTCACCGACCTGAGATTTCGAGCCGTACTTTGACTTTGAAAAGCTCACGATTTGCTCCCTTTCCCCCTCGCCCCCTTGGGGGAGAGGGCTGGGGTGAGGGGGTAAAATCCCACCGTCGACAAATCTCTCAGACCAAACACAAAAAAGCCGCACGATCTTTCAATCGTGCGGCTTTCGCTAGTGCGCTGTATCAGTGGTCTTGCTTGTTGCTCAGCACTTTACCGGTAGTGGCGTCGAAGTCGACATCCCACTCAGTGCCATCGGCCAGTTTCAGTTCAACTTCATACTCATAACCATTGAAGTGGTTATCGAGATCGGTGTCAGTGATGGTCGCACCCGGGTGCAGTTTCAACGCTTCGGCGTTCATCGATTCCAGCGACTTGATCTTGCCTTCTTTCACCAGTTGAGGGATCTGATCGACGCGAACATCAGCCTGGGCCAGGCCAGCAGTCAGGGTCAGAGCAGCGGCAGTAAACAGGGCAGTCAAAGTTTTCATCGGTTCAATCCTTTAGTGGTGTGTCTAATTGGGTGAGCTGTTTAAGTGAGTTCAGGTTAACCAGCGCAACTTAACTCACCCTTAAAAACTTGCACCGCCAACAAACAGCTCTTACAGGAGCGCGCCTGCTCGCGATGCAGATACCTAAATCGCCGCTTAATAACCGTTGTTCTTCAATACCTGATCAACACTGCCAACTGCCGGACGCTTATAGAACTTCAACAGTTCGCTGGCGCGGTTGGTGAAGATGCCGTCGACACCCGCAGCCATCACCTTCTCGAAATCCACCGGCTCATCGACGGTGTAAACGTGAACGAGCATGCCTTGATCGTGGGTGTACTTATTCATCCACGGTTGCACCAGATCCGAATAGCTTTGATCGCCGCTGTTGGTCAACTTCGCGGAAGGGCCGGTGCCGATTGCACCCTGAGCCTTGGCGTAGTCGACCCACTGCTTGAACTCGGCTTCAGACTTCGGCTCCTGTTTGCCGTAGAAAACGTTTTTGTCCTTCTCGCCCGACTCGGCAAAAGTCACTTTCGACTTCGGTTCGATGCTGCCTTCGCCGACCCACAAAAGCAGGATTTTCGGCACTTGCGGCATTTCTTTTTCCAGCAGTTCGAGGCTGTTTTTCTCGAACGTCTGCAGGATCACTTTGCCTTTACCCTGACCCACGCCCAACGGGCTCTTCGCCAGTTTCGAACCGGCCGGGCTCAGCCAGCCGCGATCCTGCAGTTTTTCCTTGAGGTCATGCTCGATGCCCGGGAACAGCTGCGGCTCTTTGGTTTCGATGTACAGGCCTGGCTTGTGGTGCGGGTTGGCCTGGGCGATGTTGATGATTTCGTCCAGGGTCAGAATCTTCAGCCCGGCATAAGAAGGACGCGCGCGCTCCGGGTACTTGGCGTTGAACCAGCTGCCGGCGTCGAGGGTTTTCAGTTCGGCCATGGTGAAGGCGTTGGCCGGGCTGTCCTTGCGATCCGGGAACTTGCTCGCGACGTCGGTGGTGCGCTGCAGGTTGTTGTCGTGCAGGGCGAACAGCACGCCATCCTTGCTGCGCTGCAAATCCATTTCCAGATAATCAGCGCCGAGGTCGCGGGCCAGTGTGTAGGAGGCGGCGGTGGATTCCGGTGCATCGAAGGACGCGCCACGGTGAGCGATCACCGCCGGGTGCGGGATGCCATGCGCCCCGGCCACGGCGTCGGGATTGCTCTGGCTGGCGGCGTGCGCCTGACCGAGTCCGAGCAACAGGCTCAGCATGAGGGCGCTTTTGGTGAAAGTGGCGGGCATGTTCGAGATCCTTTCGCGGGTCTGTTTCAAAGACGTACCTTTTAACAACTGAATCGATTGCGTGCTATCGCCAGACCGACATAAATGTATTAAAACCGAATTTTCCTACAATTCTGCTCGCCAACTGCAGTACGCTTGCCCTCGGCAGACGCCCCGGCAGAGGGCGCGCCGCTCTGTTGTCCTGCGTGTAAACCATTGATCACTTATCGTGAGGTTTACCATGCGCATCACCTCCCAACTCATCTGCCAGGCTGCCGACGACCTCAAGGGTTTTGTCGGCCTCAATCGTAAAACCGGTCAATACATCGTGCGTTTCAGTGAAGATTCGTTCGGCATGGACGTGGCCGATGACGGCATTATTCCGACCAGCGAATTCGTCTGGGCGCCGGCGACCGAGCAGACCATGACGCTTAAACGTGAGTTGATTCAGTTGCTGCTGGATCAGCATATTGATGAGCGGATCAACATTACCGAGCCGTTGCGGGTGTATATGCAGAAGGTTGAAGTGCCGGAGATAGTGGCGGTGCGCAGCTTGGTGCGTGGTTGAGATTTTGCTGTGACTGAGAGCGCCTCTTCGCGAGCAAGCCCGGCTCCTACAAGGATTGGTGGCGCTCGCAAATCTTTTGTAGGAGCCGAGCTTGCTCGCGAAGGCGGCCTAGACTGCGCCGCCACCCTCACTGCCCAAACCGATACTCCCGCTCAACCCGGCACACCCGCGTATGAAACTTCGAATACCAAATCGATCGCCCACGCTCCTGAATTACCCGATGCTCAGGATTCTGCCGCCACGCAAGAATCGCCGCCTCACTCTCCCAATACGACACAGTAATGCCGACACCATCCGCCCCACGAACCGACTCCACACCGAGATACCCCGGTTGCATATTCACCAGCTCTTCCATGCGCTCGGCGGCTGCGGCATAACCGTTATCACCCTCAGTGCGCGTCGAGGTGAAGATCACCGCAAAACACGAGGTCATCGCCGTGCCTCCGCGCAAGCTTCGACAAACGCCCGCACCAGCGGCGGGATTTTGCCTTTGAGCGCCGCGCGTTCCGGCTGGAACAACGTAGCGACAAAGAACCGATGATCCTCGAGCTCGATCGCACGTAAATCCCCCACCGAATCATGCCCTGTGGCGTGTAGGCCATTGCTCAGAAGATCACCCTCGAACTGCGGATTCACACCGTAGCGGCAGCGATAGCCTTCCTCAATTTCCGACGTTTCGTACGCCTTGGCGATCAGCGAACCGGATACCAGATGAATGCTGTCTGTCGCTTCGACCAACGAACAAGTCAACGGCGTGAGCAAAGCACGTTCGGATTCGGGCGAGGTTTCGCCATGCTCGGCATCGGCCCAGCCCAACACGTTGCGGGAAAATTCCAGCACGGCATGTTGAAAACCACCGCAGGTGCCGAGGAAAGGTCGCTGCTGCTCGCGGGCAAAACGGATGGCCCGCAGAGCGCCGGCTTCGTTTTTGTAAGGGCTGGCAGGGACGCACCAGATGCCGTCGAAACGATGCAGCGCGCTATCGGCGTGAATCTGGTCGGTGGCCAGCCATTCGAAATGCACGGGGCGGGCGAGGTGTTCAGCGACCAGCCCAAGGGCGACGGGGATGGCCAGGTGGGCCGTCACCTGCGGGTCGTAATCGCCGATGAGGGCGATGGAAACAGCGTCCATGTAAATTCCTTTTTGAATAGATCGTTGAACCCCTGTGGCGAGGGGATTTATCCCCGTTGGGCAGCGAAGCGGCCCCAAGATTTCAAGAGCGACGACTGCTTCGCAGCCGAACGGGGATAAATCCCCTCAGCACAGAGTTTTGCGTTTGCTTTGAAGAAGGTGTGATTGCCCGCTAACGCCACTCACTATAGATTGGCGCTCACGCACTCAATATTGGCGTTTCCCCAAGTGATCAATGCAGCGGCGCACTATCAGCTCGACTACCCCGATCTGGCCCTGATCCTCGCTTTAGTGCGCGGCGGCTCTCTGGCCCGCGCATCTCAGCTGTTAAAAGTAGACGTCTCCACCGTGTTCCGCGCCGTGCGCCGTCTCGAGTCGGCACTCGGTCAGCAACTCTTCGAAAAAAGCCGCGCCGGTTACCTGCCGACCACCCTCGCACAGAACCTCGCCGAGCAGGCCGAACGCGCCGAGCAAGCCCTCGAAGCCGCGCGCATTGGCGTGGAGCAGGGCGGCGAAGTGATCAGCGGCACGGTGCGTCTGACCTGCACCGACTCGGTACTGCAAGGCCTGCTGCTGCCGGCGCTGGCGCAGTTCATGCCCAACTACCCGGCGCTGACCATCGAACTGAGTACCTCCAACGACTTCGCCAACCTCAGCCGCCGTGATGCCGACATTGCCCTGCGTCTCACGCGCACACCGCCGGAGCACTTGGTCGGACGGCAACTGGCGAAGATTTCCTACAGGGTCTGCGCCAGTCCGCGCTATCTGCAGAACGTCGATCCTACAGATCTGACCGCGCTGACCTGGATCGCCCCGGACGACTTTCTGCCCGATCACCCGACCATCGCCTGGCGCCGTCAGCACTTGCCCGGCGTGGTGCCGGGTTATCGCTGCAACAGCATGCTCTCGGTGACGGAGTTGGTGCGCGCCGGGCTCGGTGTGGCGGCATTGCCGGATTTTCTGATGGGCGATGACCTGCAAGCCTTGAGCGAACCGTTGCACGGTTACGACACCGCGCTGTGGCTGCTGACCCGTCCGGATTGCCGGGCGTTGCGCTCGGTGGTCACGCTGTTCGATGAACTTGGGCGGGCGCTGCGTCTGCCGTGATCAGCGCTGCGCAGACTGGCGCATGTGATCGTGCATCTCGCTGGTGAGGCTTTCGATACGTTCGGTCAGGCTCTTAGTCATCTCGGTGAGGCGGGTGTTTTGCTCCAGCAATTCCAGTAACTGCGCGGTGTTCTGTGCCGCTTGAGCCTGGCGCTCAGTGTTAGCTCGCGCGAGGTCTTCACGGTGCTGGGCGTCGGCGTCGGATTGCGCCTTGTCGCGTGCGGCCTGGCGGGTTTGCGCGAGCAGAATCAGCGGCGCGGCGTAGGCCGATTGCAGGCTGAACGCGAGGTTGAGCAGGATGAACGGGTAAACGTCGAACGTGGTCACGCCGAAAACGTTGAGGCACACCCACAGCAACACGATCAGGGTTTGCGCGCCGAGAAATGTCGGCGTGCCGAAAAACCGCGCAAAGGCCTCGGCGCGCAGGGCGAAGGTGTCGTTGCCGAACGTGGTGGCGAGGTGGGCGTGAGGGCGGTGGAAGCGCAGGTGATCGGTGGGATCGGTGGTGGGTTTTTCCGATGGGTCAGGGGTCATGATGGGCTCGGCGGGGTTGGGTGGCTGTGCATCACTATAGTCTTGCGTTGTGGCTGCCGGCCTCTTCGCGAGCAGGCTCGCTCCCACATTTGAACTGCATTCCCACTGATGAAACTCGGTCAAACTGTGGGAGCGAGCCTGCTCGCGAAGGCGGCGCCACGCTCGCTCAAACTCTGGCGTCATGCGCCAACGCCGTACTGATCGTATTGCGCCCCGTATGTTTCGCCGTATACAACGCCTTGTCCGCATCCTCCAGCCAATCCACCGCGTCCTTATACCCGGCCTGATAGCGCGCCAGGCCAATACTCAAACTCACCCGCAAATCCGGCACATCCGGATGGCGATACTGCTCCAGTGCCTCGCGCAACTTCTCCATCAACACCTCGGCTTTGGCCAATGGCAACGTCGGCAGAATCACGCAAAACTCATCACCGCCATAACGCCCGGCCAACTCGTATTCATCGAGCACGCGCTTGAGCTCCTGACTCAATTGACGCAGCGCGGCATCGCCAACGATGTGCCCATAACTGTCGTTGATCACCTTGAAATGATCGATATCGATCAACGCCAATGTGGCTTGCGTGTTGTGCTGACGGCACTGCTGAAACTTTAGGTGCAACAGGTCTTTCCAGGCGCCGTGATTGAGCAGGCCGGTCAGGCTGTCGGTTCGGCTGAGCGCACTCAACGCACGTTTATGCTGGGACAGTTTGATCGCCAATCGATAACAGACCATGCCCAACGCCAGCGGATACAAGGTGAGCATCGGCAAGCAGGCCCAGACTTGCGTCTGTGTCATCGTCAGACTGAATTTGAAACCGAAGATCGACCAGCCCAGCAACACGCCGACGAGTTGAGCGAGGGCGCCAAACATGAACAATCTCTGGCCGCCGGCCGCCACGTTGTTCATGGTCATCATCGACAGAATGGTCACGGTCGCCAGCGGATTGAACTGAAAACTCGCCGCCCAGAACCCGCCGCACAGCGAGTCATAAAGCATGTTGCGGCGCTCGGCCTGATAGGGGAACGCAGAGCGCGTGGAGATCTGATACGCCAGATGCGGCCAGGCAAAGCCGTTAAACAGCAACAGTGCCCAGATCCAGCCCGGCATGTTCAGCGGATACAGCGCGGCGCCGACACAGAAAAAACCGACGCCCAGACCGATGATCCGGGGCAGGTAAATACGTCTGGCGAATGACAAGCCTTTGCCGCGATTGTTTTCCATGGTGTCCTGCGCGAGATTCGTCCTGAAATACTTTGCAGTATATTTCCTCAGGTCGACCGTCTGTCGGTCGATTGTCGGACATTGTCATTTATTCCAACCTGAATGATCAGTGTCCTTCCG
Organism: Pseudomonas sp. NPDC088429; assembly: GCF_044753305.1. NCBI lineage: Bacteria > Pseudomonadati > Pseudomonadota > Gammaproteobacteria > Pseudomonadales > Pseudomonadaceae > Pseudomonas > Pseudomonas sp. NPDC088429. The sequence continues at coordinate 37,889 of NZ_JBIVMX010000040.1, forward strand.
AGCCATTAATCGATGGCTCACGCAGGAGAGCGGCGACTTAGAGCTGATAACAGCCGAGAAACATGTCCAGAGCCGATTCAACGACGGTGTTCTGCATCTCGGCATCCAGCGGCGGTTGGCCCATGGAAATCTGTGGCCAGAAGCCAAACGACTTCAGCAGCCCTTGCACCTGATGCGCAGCGAACTCCGGATCGACAGGCTTCAATCGACCGTCGGCCACCGCTGCACGAATCCACACCGTCAGGCCTTCTTCGCGTTCGCCCATGCGCGCCACCATGTTCTGCGCACGCTCCGGGGAATGAATGGTGGCGGCAATCGCCACCCGCGCCAGGCCGAGGAAATTGTCGTCGGCCATCATCTGCAATTTGGCCATCAGCATCTGCCGCAGCTGCTCGCGCAAAGGCTTGTCGGCGCAATACGGTTCGCGCATTTCTGCGCTGATCCGCGCCCACAACTGATTAAGAATCTCGGCGAACAACTCTTCCTTGCTGGGGAAATGGTTGTACACCGTGCGCTTCGACACACCCGCCGTCGCGGCGATCTTATCCATGCTGGTGACCTCGAACCCGTTGGCACGAAATTCGGCAATCGCCGCCTGAATAATGGCTTCGCGTTTACGGTCGGTGAGGCGCTGTGGAGCTGTCATAAGTACGCTTCGGCAGGAAGTGAATGAAATTACACTCAGTAGTTTACTTGTCATCGTGTTTGATGCAACCTAGAAACTACACCGCTCAGTGTAATGTTGCGTTAATCCTCGCAACCTAAAAAACAGACAGTTCGGCCTGTGCGTGCAGCCTTGGCCATTTATCGTCCCACCGTGAAACGCCGTGAATTCCCCGGTTTTTCAGGAGTCATTCAGTCATGGCCAACCCAAATCCCGCTTCCACACCCGAAGCCTCACGCCAGGCTCAAGGGCTGTTCCGCAATCACGCGCCGGTGCAGCGCGAAGGCCTGCGCAAAATGTTGCGGATCATGTGGAACATGATCTTCCACAAACCCCGCGACACCCGACCAGCCGCGCCGATCCCGGTGCAACCGCTGACCCGCGAAGACCTGCTGGCCGCGCCGAACCACAGCGTCTATCGCCTCGGCCACTCAACTCTTCTATTGAAGATGCGCGACAAATTCTGGATCACCGACCCGGTCTTTGCCGAGCGTGCTTCGCCCGTGCAATGGGCCGGCCCGAAACGTTTTCACCAGCCACCCATCAGCATCGACCAATTGCCGCCGATCGAAGCGGTGATCCTGTCGCACAACCACTACGACCACCTCGACCACCAAGCCGTACTCAAACTCGCTGAAAAAACCAACTACTTCCTGACCCCGCTCGGCGTCGGCGACACCCTGATCAAATGGGGCATCGACGCCAGCAAAGTACGCCAGTACGACTGGTGGCAAGGCACCGAAATCGCCGGTATCCGCTTCATCGCCACCCCGTCGCAACACTTCTCCGGTCGAGGCCTGTTCGACGGCAACAGCACACTCTGGGCGTCGTGGGTGATGATCGACGGAGACACGCGCATCTTCTTCAGCGGCGACAGCGGCTACTTCGACGGCTTCAAACGCATCGGCGAAGAATACGGCCCGTTCGACCTGACCCTGATGGAAACCGGCGCCTACAACGTCGAATGGCCACACGTGCACATGCAACCGGAACAAACCCTGCAAGCGCACATCGACCTCAAGGGCCGCTGGCTATTTCCAATCCACAACGGCACGTTCGACCTGGCCATGCATGCGTGGCACGAACCGTTCGCCCGTATCCTCGCGCTGGCGTGGGAGCGCAGTGTGACGATCACGACGCCGCAGATGGGCGAGGCGTTTAATCTGGCGCAACCGCAGCGGGGGAGTGCGTGGTGGTTGACGGTTGAAGGTGAGACTGAAGCAGCGGTGCAGGGCGCCTGACGCCTTATCGCGTCAAGCGAATACCACCTCAATACGCCCCTCTTTCCTTGAACGAGGGGCTGATTTCACCACTATTTGTACATCTCGTCCGAGCCGAGAAAGACACTCCATCATCTTGGCTTCACTGATACCGCGAAATTTCCCGCGAAGCATTTCGGAGAGTTTGGGCTGAGACAAACCCAGAATTTCCGAAGCTTGAATTTGGGTGAGATGGCGTGCCTTTATGATTTCGCCGATCTTGGCCGCGAGTTGTGATTTGACCTGCATTTCACTGGCATTGGGCAAGCCGAGGTCTTGGTAGACGTTGCCGCTGCCTTCTTCAATTTCTATCATTTGATGATCCTTTGGCGTGATTCTGGGCAGCTCTAAGTCGGTTTCGGATTAGCTCAATGTCCGACTGAGCGGTTTTGATTCCAGACGTCGCCTTCTTCTGGAAACAGTGCAAAACGTAAACAGCGCTGTCGAAACGTACTGTGTAAACGGCGCGATAGGTGTTGGTATCGAAGTTCTCCACCAGTTCCAATACTCCTGCACCGCCAAAGCCCTTCAAAGGTTTTGCATCTGGGTGCTTCAGCCCATTTTGGGCGAGATCCAGTGCATAACCGAAAACGTCCTGCACGTCTGTGGGCATTTGCTTCAGGTCTTTTTTGCTGCTACACACCCACAAGAGCGGCTTCCTTGCACACATTCAAAATATACCTATGTTGGGATAATGGTCAACGATCCTTTTCATTGCTAACGCCTGGTTGAGACTTAGGCGTGATTTAGGGTGCACTGGTTTTTTGTACAGTTAATATTTGCTGGAATCAAATGCGTTTTGTATGCGGGTGAAACCATTTTCCGATCTCAGATTTTCAGTGCACAAATGCTGGCTGAATCTGGAAGAAGCGGCGTCAGAAAAAGCCTCCGCCCCGTGTAGCGGCTACAAGTCAGGCTGACTTTTCCTACTGCTGATTGTCCTTGTTGCTGACAGCGCTTTCTGACGGTGTCGGTAGGCTGTATCGCGAGTGAATGACTCACTCGCATTTTTTCATACAAGGATGATCCACATGAAACACCCCTTCAAACGCCGGATGAACACGCTGGCGCAAGCAATCCTGATTTCGCTGACAGCCACAGCCGTTGCCAGCACCGCCACCGCGAATACCGAACTCGAATACGCCAGCGTTACTGAACTCGGCACCCTGATGGCGAACAATGAATTGACCGCCGTCGCACTGGTTGAGCACCTCACGCAGCGAATCGCTGACCTGGACAAACAAGGCCCGACCCTTCACGCCGTTATCGAGCTCAACCCGCAAGCGCTCGATATCGCCAAGGCACTGGATGAAGAGCGCGCAGCAGGTCAGACGCGGGGTGCGCTGCATGGCATTCCCGTGCTGCTCAAAGACAACTTCGATACCGCCGACAGTCTGCAAACCAGCGCGGGTTCTTTGGCGATGGTCGGTCAGCCGGCTGCCGCTGATGCTTTCGTGGTTAAGCAATTACGGGATGCTGGCGCGATTGTGTTGGGCAAAACCAACATGAGTGAATGGGCTTACGTGCGGGACATGGATCTGCCGCATGGCTGGAGCGGTCGCGGTGGCCAAGGGAAAAACCCACATCTGGCGAGTGAAAGCACCTGCGGCTCCAGCTCCGGATCCGCCTCTGCTGTGGCAGCAGGTTACGCCCCAATTTCCCTGGGCACTGAAACCAACGGTTCGATCACTTGCCCGGCCTCGGCTAACGGCGTGGTTGGCGTCAAACCGACATTAGGTCTGTTAAGCCGATCCGGGATCGTGCCGATCACTCGACTGCAAGACACTCCTGGAACCTTAAGCCGAACCGTTCGCGATGCGGCGTTGACCTTCAACCTCATGCAAGGTGTCGATGCGGCAGATTCCGCCACCTCGGGCGCACCGACAGGTGTCGATTACACCGCGCTGCTAAGCAACGATGCCCTGCAAGGCAAACGCATCGGCTATCCCGTTGCATACGTCGGCACTAACGGTACGCCTCTGACGCCTGGCGTCGAATTTCTAATGGCCATGGCAGCGATGCAGGAACAAGGCGCCACGATCGTACCTGTGACTATCCGTTTTCCCTATTCCGCTGATTACATACCAAGTCTGATGGGCGGGATGAAACACGAATTGCCGGAATACTTCGCAAGCCGTCCCGACCTGCCAATTCAGTCGCTGCAAGCGCTGATCGACTTCAACAAAACCAATCCCGGCACTGAAGGTCACGGACAAAGCATGCTCGAAGCGATCAACGATATGGACATGACCCATGATCAGGCACGTGCTTCGCTCGCAACCATCAGCGAAAAATTCAAGGGCGCCATCGACGAACAACTGCAAGAACACAACCTCGACGCAATGATTGCCGAAGCCGACGGCTACTCGCAGTTCGCCGCCGCCGTCGCCGGCTATCCAGCGATCACTGTGCCATCGGGCATGGACGATGACGGACTGCCGACCTCGGTGTTCTTTTTCGGCAAAGCCTGGAGCGAGCCGCAACTGTTCGCCATGGCCTACAGCTATGAACAAGCCTCGGCCGAACTGCACCATCCTGCCTTCAAGTAATCATCCGACCTGAGCAAAATCCCCACGCTCGACAGCGTTCTGCTGCATAGCCTGGGGATTCAATTTACGGCCCGGCGCGAACCCGGGAAAGAACACCAACCCTTGCGCTTCCAAGCGATACGCCAATGCCAGCCGCGCCGCATCGGCCACATCCTGCTGCGCCTCAAACCGCTGAATGTCTTCGACAGACACCTGGGCCTCACGCGACAACTGCTCAGCGCTCCAGCCGAGCATGGCTCGGGCCTGTACGCAATGCGTCGGGGTAAACTGGAAAAGCGCGATATGTTCGAGAATGAGGTTCATCGCAGAAGTGGCCATGGTGTGCTCCGGGCTCAAGAGTGCTGATTGAAAATGTACTGTGTTTTTGTACAGTTGTTTTCGGCCGGGATCAAAGCATTTTTTGATTTTCCCTGATTCGCCGCCTCCAACCAGACGGACGGTGCCTGACCGAGTCGTCGCTGCTCGCTGAAACTCGGCCCGGTCTGCGGGCGCAAGAACGATTGAAGGTAGGCAAGCTTACGGGTAACTGCTCCGTCGGCTGTGGGAGTGTTTGAAGTGTGTTGGGACGTTGCAGAAAACTCCGACACCGTCTGGGTAGCTTTCCTTCAGGCGACACTGGGAAGGGCACGAGATCAGTGAAGTGGATACCGGTTGATCTAAGATGGCCTCAGTATTCAAAAGAGAAAACGCATGTTGATCTTCAATTGCACCGAAGCCGCCAGCAAGTTTTTCAGCCGGGTTCACAAAGGCAAAAAAATCACGCCGGTGGACAACAACCCCCCGTCGAAGGCCATTGAAGATGACGAGGCCAGCAATTCCGTAGAGCAATGGCTAGTCCATGCGATCACGGTGCAACGTAAGCACGTATTGTTGGTTATCCATGTGAAAACCCGTTACTGCATGGTCTTCGCCGAGGCGAAAAAAGCCGACGCAGAAGGTTTCGTTGCCTGGTTTGCTGATCGATGGCGTGAAGGATTGATCCGCGATGCGATCAATCACGGCTTTATGGACTGGGTCGATGCCGGTGTCATGCCGGAGCGCATGGATCAAGGCTGTCACGATTACAGGTTTTATCGACGTAGCCATCGCAGTGCGCAAAAACACATTGATGAAATTGCCTGGTATTTCCAAGGCAGTGCATCTGAGTCGGGCTGTTTACCACCGGGTGAACGGGCAGCCATTGGTTTCGATGCCGCAATGAATGACACGCCCAGGAGCAGCAAAGGTCAGAAAGATATGTACTGGCCGAATGTCGAAATGGTCGCTCACTGGTTGCGTGAATATTGCGCTGTTGATGAGGCGGGTATCGAACGTGCCTTGAAGCGACGTCTGGAGGCGTGGCGAGAGATCAATGCTTGTCATAGGCGCTAGGGTGCAGCCCATGCTTGAGCAACTCGGGCGCGAAGTCATCAGTAATCACGCTCGTATGTTGCAGGGGGGGAATGCTGAGCAGTATGAGCGTCGCTCCAGCAGTTCTGTATCCCGACATAGTCAGCCTGCTGGCGCCGTCAACCTGCAACTACCCCAAGGCTAACCGTCACTCCAGCCCCGGCGCTTCCCGAATAATAAAGTGATCCAGGTTCTCGATATTGGCATTGAAGACCTCGAAAGGCTTTTCGGGGTTCTTCTTGCCGGGCACCTGCTTCAACTCCGGCGTCACCCCATAGAAGAAACAGAACAACGCCTTGTCGCTATCCACCGCGTGCTTGATCTCCTCCAGAAACGCCTTGCGCTTGCGGTAGTTGTCGATCAGCTTCTTGTTCAGATAAACGCTGACCGGATACGGCTTCTTCTTGCTGTCTTCGGGCTTCTTGAACCAGACCTTGTCCTCGAAATCGATACGAAAACTGGCACTGTGGAAGTCCTCGATCTTCTTGATCCGCCCCCAATAAATCAGCCCCTTGTTGTCCGTCAGATACTCAATCTTCTTGAAGAACGAACTGTACGGCGCCGTATGCTCGCCAACCTTCAACGGCATCCGCTTGAGCAACTCCTTGTCCGCGAAGTTGGAAACAAAACACTCCACCGGATGCGCAAACACACTGGTCTTGTCCGGCGCCGACTCACGACCCGCCGACTCTTTACCACTCTCCGCCGTCACCCGCACCGGATCATCCCGCAACACATCCGCCGCCCCCGCTGGCGCGACAGGCTTGCGCACGTACTCACGCCGGGTCAGCAACAACTCCGATGGGAAGTGTTCCTCACGGCCGTCATCCACCTCGCCATCTGCCGTCTCAACGCCAGACGCTGAAGCCTTCAAACTCACATACGGACAACCCGCCACATGCTGCGTAGTGGGCAGGTTTTTGAAGTGCGGCGTGCGAACGTAATTCACATTCTTGGCGTTGAACGTGCCCAACTCATTGGAAGCCTCGAACGCCGAACGACAGGCATCGTTGGGGCACTGGAAGTGTTCTTTCGCGGAGTCGAAGGCAACCGTCTCATCGAAATTGAGATCGCGAACGTCATAGATCGACAACTTGTCGTCGAGGCTGAGGCAGTAGGCGAGATCGAATTTCATGGTGGGGCTCGGATCCTTGAGTGGGGGGAGGGGTATTAATAGCGGGAGGTGGCGCGGGTTACCAGTAATGGATCTCGCCACCCAGCATCAACATAACAGCCATAAAACCGAGGTTGCCAAACAGAAAGGGCAGAATCGTAATGACGATTTGAATCACAACCGCGATTTTAAAGCCGACGGACAGGCCATAACGTTTCCAATAAATAACATGCAGCACCATCGTCAAAGCGTTGGCCACCCAGACGGCACCGATGGCCATGATTTCGTTCTTTTGAGCAATGCGCAGGGTCATCATGAGCAGGCCGAAAAATACGATGAGGAATGAGACGACCAAGAGTCGTGATGGACCTGATTTGATGGAGTTGGCTGGTGGCATGTTGATGTTCGTCCATGTGTGTGCTCGAGAGCGCTCTCGATCACCGTAAGCGTTGTTCAGCACACAAAATTGTGGCGAGGGAGCTTGCTCCCGCTGGGCTGCGAAGCTGCCCAAAAACCAGCAAGTACGGTTAAAGAGATAGGCCGCAATTATTCCTTTTCTAGTCTTCCAATGTTGTCATAAAGCCAAGCAGTGAAATCCTCTCTGTCATCCGAATGGTGGCAACGCTGGTGACAGTTCGGACACAGCGCCACAACATTTGAAGGAAGGTCCGAACCCTCTTGCGACATATGTTTAACGTGATGCACTTCCAGAAACGGCTTCCCATCCTTTTTAAATGGTGCTGCTTTGCCACAGCCTTCGCACTTTCCATTGGCCTGCTGACGAACCCAGCCCCTCAATTCGGGATCGCGAAAGTAAACCTTTCTGGTAGACATCGTTTGGAGAGGTGTCTTAATCCCTTTGGGGACGTAATTAAATTGCTTTCGCTCAAATTTAGCCGCGCGTTTTTCCAGCAATGCTTTGTCCGCAGTTGGATCAGAATCTTCAAGTGTCAGAACGGTAGAAGCATCAAGTGCCTTACGGATGCTGCGCGCTACATCCGCACCAACATTCTGTGCAGGTTTGTAACCTTCAATACGCTGTCGACCCATTTCGACCAGCACACTAGAGATGTTCTGCATACGGAACTCGACAGATCCCTTAGTCCTGCCAGCTAGCGGGCCTTTACGCAGAGTGCGATTTTCCTCAGTCTTGACAAAATTCTGGGCGCTCTGCTCGCGTGCCAGCATCTTGAGATAGGCATCGACCGCCGCCTGAATCTCTACGTCATTCCAATCGTTATTACTTTTTTCTATGTCCATACAGCCGCCGAGGGTTGAAAACCCTCGGACGATACTGAGTGGCCATCACAACTGTCTAGGAAAATTCCTACGCAAGGATCAGAAGTTTCTGACAAAAAACCCAAGATATCGATGTGTGGATATTTGGGGGGGTAAGTCATCATGCTTCTTAAATATTGGATTTAATACAATTCTTGTTCGGTGATTCAGCTTGGGGTTTTGTTGTTTAACAAGGTTATGTTTTTTACGAAAAGTTCTGCGATGTAATAGGCTTTATTGAATAGTTCATGCTTTTCTTCCTGGTTTAGCGTCTTTCCATGGGCTCGGTTGTTTCTTTCTTCTCTAAGTATATTCAGTTGGTACCCACGAGGTAGGATGTTTTCGTTTATCATCCAGTTGATCTTTTCAAATAATTTGCTCGTATTTTTTTGGGTTATAATTCTTTTTCCAAGATTTCTTTCTCGCTCAATATAGTTGGTGAGTTCGTTTTCGAAAATAACGCCTAGTTCGCTAAGCGCAAGATCTACACCTTCTTCAGTTAAGTTAGATAAAGGGCGTGCTAACTTTTCCTTCAGCTCTAAAGATGCCGAGTATTCGTCCAGGTTAATGATGATTTTTTTTGAGGTTTCAGTATATTTGTAAACTACGAAGACATGTTTTCCGTCTTTGTATTGATGGAATTCTTTTAGGTTGTCAATGTATTGGTAGAAAGTTGGTCGTTTACATTTGATTGATTTTGTCAGTTCTTTATAAAGATCCCCTTTTGTTATTGGCTTGTTGGGGCGACTGTGAAGTATTTCCGTTACAATGGATCTTACTTGGTCTTGCAGTAGTGGTTTTATTGATAGTTCACTGGTGGCGTCAAAATTAATGTTGTCACAAAATACAGTTTTAAATTTGTCCTTGCCGAGTTTTTCTATTCTGATATGTGGTGACTTTGAAATGAGTTGTCGCGCAGTGATTGGTGCTATATTTAGTGAGCTTGAGATTTGTGATATAAGTTCGGGGAATTTTATTGGATTTTTTTGAGTTAGGGAGTTCTTAAGCGACTCGTAGAACTCTCTTTTGTCGGTAGTTTCTAGACGTGCCTGCTTTGGTATAGGTTTCATTTTCCAAGCAGTCAGCGCAAAAGTGTTAGTATCGACTTTTATAAATTTTTCTGGTTTGGAATTTAAATAAACGCGCAAAGATTTTTTTGACATGTCTTCGCGGATTGCTGACACGCTTTCCCAGATGCCAGTAAAAGAAAGAGGTTCGCCTGCCTTGTGTAGTACTCTCTCAATTACGTGAACTATGGTTACGTTTTCGATGGTTCCCCATTCCGAGAGCCCCCACTTTCCGCTTTTTGCAATATTTTTGAAAAGTGGGCTAGATACTAGTTGGTTGGTAAGACTGGCATCGGTGACAGTTTTTGACGCTTGCTCGGAGTTGTTTTGATAATTTATTTCTCTTGCTATCTCCGAGTAATGCATTGGAATTTTGGAATGTTGAAGTACTCGATAAGCTTTGTCAGCGATACTTTTAAGGTGAATAAATTTCACCTGGGCCTCGTTTTCATTAAGTTCTAGTTCGTTGCAAGATTTTAAGATGCTTTGGATGTAATTTTCGGTGACTGATATTTTTTTTCGTTTGGCGGAAATTATTAGCTCCATTATTGGAACTGGTTTTTTGGTCTTGAATACAGGCTCAAGGACTTTTAAAGTTGAATCGAATGCCTTTGTATTGTCTGGATTTTTTATTTGCCAACAGTCATTGAAGGTTCCACTGAATCCATTGTTGTTTTTTTGTATGGCTCTGTAGCCGCAAATCTCCAGGAAAAGGTGGAGGTAGCTATCGTCAAGTCTGCTGCCAAAGCTTTCTTGTATTTGGATTTCTATTTGTGGCTTTGAAATTACCTCGCCTAATTTTTTTAATGCTGAAGTGAACAGATTAAAGTTTTCGACGAGCTTGGTGTCGATTGATAAGCTTGTTTTTTTAAATGTGCCGCTTAGGAGGGAGTTCATGTCTTTTATTATTTTTGCTTCTATTTGTCGAACTCTTTCTCGTGTCAGGTCGTAGTAAATTCCTAGCTCTTCGAGGGTGTAATATTTTAAGTTGTTGAGTTGGAATCTTCGCTCGATTATTCCTTTGTCTCTAGGTAGATTTTTCCTGTGTTTAACGCTCAGGTAGAGTTCAAGCAGTAATGGCAGGAAACTCGCAACGTCTCCAATAGCATGAGCGAAGTGCGATTCTGGTTTATTCATGAGGCACTCAGTTTTCTTTGATAGAAATTTTTTGATGTCAGGTAGGTTGAGCAAACCAAAACATCCATGTATTCTTTTTATACCATATCACTATGCCATCATCAATAATGTCTATTTTTTTTGGCTTTGTCGTTGGTGGTGAGCTAAATTTTTACCAAAAAAAAGAGCTGCTTAACGCAGCTCTTTTAAAAAGGCGATATATGTGATCAATCCCAGCTCAACGCACCACCAGTCTGATACTCAATAACCCGAGTCTCAAAGAAATTCTTCTCTTTCTTCAAGTCCATAATCTCGCTCATCCAAGGGAACGGGTTAGTCGTCCCTGGGTACTCTTCTTTCAAACCGATCTGCGACAAACGACGGTTAGCGATGAACTTCAGATAATCTTCCATCATCGCCGCGTTCATACCCAACACCCCACGAGGCATGGTATCGCGAGCGTATTCAATCTCCAGCTGCGTACCCTGCAGAATCATCTGGGTCGCTTCTTCCTTCATCTCAGCATCCCACAAATGCGGGTTTTCGATTTTGATCTGGTTGATCACGTCGATGCCGAAGTTCAGGTGCATGGATTCGTCGCGCAGGATGTATTGGAACTGATATGATAGTTCGGTATTTTTGTTGAGGGTTCTCATTTATATGTTTTTGTTGTAGTATGAGTTGTATTT
>NZ_JBIVMX010000041.1:0-454 GCF_044753305.1 Pseudomonas sp. NPDC088429
ACGTGACCCTGTTCTTCGGTCTGTCGGGCACCGGTAAAACCACCCTGTCGGCCGACGAAAGCCGTTACCTGATCGGTGACGACGAACACGGCTGGGGCGAAGGCGTGGTGTTCAACATCGAAGGCGGTTGCTATGCCAAGTGCATCGACCTCTCCGAGAAGAACGAGCCGGTTATCTGGAAAGCCATCAAGCACGGTGCTGTACTGGAAAACGTCGTTATCGACGACGCCAAGCACGCCGACTACGCCGATGTCAGCCTGACCCAGAACAGCCGCGCCGCTTACCCGCTGGAGCACGTTGCCAAGCGTTCCGAGCAGAACCTCGGTGGCGAGCCAAACGCTGTGATCTTCCTGACTTGCGACCTGACCGGCGTGCTGCCGCCAGTGTCGATCCTCAACGAAGAACAATCGGCGTACAACTTCCTGTCCGGCTACACCGCACTGGTGTGCTCGAC
>NZ_JBIVMX010000041.1:464-47507 GCF_044753305.1 Pseudomonas sp. NPDC088429
GCGCCGTTCTTCCCGCGTCCGGCTGGCGAATACGCAGAGCTGCTGATCAAGCGCATCCGCGGTTTCGGTTCCAAGGTTTACCTGGTCAACACCGGTTGGACCGGCGGCGGCTACGGCGTCGGCAAACGCTTCAACATCCCGACCACCCGCGCGGTGATCGCAGCGATCCAGAGCGGCGCGCTGATCGGTGCTGACACCGAACACCTCGACACCATCAACCTCGACGTGCCACTGGCCGTACCGGGCGTTGAAACCAACCTGCTCAACCCACGCAACACCTGGGCTGACAAGGCTGCGTACGACGAGGCTGCCAAAGCACTGGCCGGTCTGTTCATCGAGAACTTCAAGAAGTTCGAAGTGAGCGACGCGATCAAGGCTGCCGGGCCGAAGTTGTAAGATTGGTTTGATGTGAATGAAAAAGCCGCCCTTTGGGGCGGCTTTTTTTTGGTCGGCTTTTCATCATGGGGTTCGTTGTCGATTTTTCATCAGCAGTGCAGACAGTGAATGAGTATTCAGCGGGAAGGCTTCTAGACGATCCTCGCTAACGAGTGCCCCATCAAGAACACTCGTCTTTGACGTCGGAATTTTTTTAACTTTTTGGATCTCGCGTTTTAGTTCTCTCGCGGATTTGTTGCTTGAGGAATCGCTGGAGCAGAATAATTGCAAGTGTTTGGTTGATCTGGCAGTTGGGGTCTTATCGGCTCTTTTTGATTGGTCAGGGCCACTGCTGCCGGGCATGCATTATTCGCAGAACTTGCACGCATTCATCTTTAATCATGTAGACGATGATGTAATTAGAAGCTGCAACGATTTCTCGTGTGCCTTCAACCCTGCCCTTTCTGTACAAGGTCGGGCGCTGTCGAGCGACTTCCCCTTTTGATTCGAATATTTCGTCGAGATCGGCCGCTGCAACAGGGTTGTCCTGACTAATGCGATCCATGATTCGGTCTCGGTCGTCATGCGCCTCGGGGCGCCAGACCAACTTCATCAGCGCGCTCGTTGACGGAGAGCATCGCGTTTGGCTGCAAATATTCGGCGACTGTCTTCATCGCTGATGCTCGGCCTTGGGTCATCAATGCTGAGTTGCACCTGACGCTTGAACCATTCCTCATAAGCAGCCGCCTCGTGGGCCTGTTTCATTGCTTCGGCACGATCAGGCCGAGCGTAGGTTTTCAGTTGCTGCGGGTCATAACTAGAGGCATCTACATGGAAGTGGCTGATGCCCAGTCCTTGCAAATAGCTCACCAGCGTTTCAAGCCGCTTGAACAGTCGTACCTGACCACTACGCTGTGCTGCCAGCGAGCATTCTTTTCTTCCCTGCAAAATTTGAATCGACCAGCCACCCGGTTGAGCGACGATATTTGTGCTGCTGACTGACCCGTTTTCAATCAAGCGAGCGAGGGTGCTGTGATCGATAGTTTCAGTGGTCATGAAGATGAGCCCTTGATTGAACAGTGGCTCCCATCGTACGCAATCAATAGTAGTTTGCAAAATTCAACTCCTGCTTTGGACGTTGGTTTTCGAGCATTCATGCTCTCTGGTGTGGGGGATTTTTAAGCCGGAGCTTTCCAGTTGAGCATTTGCTGCTGGGCAACTTGCAGCAGATCACAACCATCCTGCGTCAGCAGATAGAGGGCGTGGGTGATGTGGGGGATGTCTTCGACATCGGCTTGTTTGAAGTTGAGGCAGTAGAGGGTGCGTAGCAGGTCGCTTGATGCGCGTAAGCGTTGGACGGCGCATTCGAGGATGTCTTGGGGGTTGGCTTCTGTGTCGATGATCAGTGGGTTGGTGTCAGTGAGATTGGATTCGAGTGTTCGGTAGCGGTCGGTGGTGAATTGATTCCATGTTTGCATTTTATTGATCCTCAATTGCTTCCGGGAGAAGCCACCACATCGTGACCAAGCGACAGGAGGCGACTGTGTTCGGGTTGGTCAACCGGTGAGGATCGTGCACATACCCGGCACACCCGAAGGTGTCCCAAACACAGTCACCATAAACTGCAGGCAATTGAGTGCCGGCAGCATACAGCGCATGCGTACGCACGATCCATTCGGGTGACCAAGCCCGAGTCGCTGGTTGGCAGCGACAGTCACAACTATAGATTCGCGCCCTCAAATCCCGATAGTCGACGAAGCGGTCTGTCCTTGTAGGAACTGGACGAAGATTGCATCGGACGTTCCTACCGATCCTTCAACGTTTTTCAACGCAAATGCACATACGCAGAAATATCCAGCAAACTCGTCGCCAACCCAGTAGCCGGTTGGTAAATCGGGCCTTTCACAGTCGAGAACGGCACGCCTTTGCTGCCGAGGGAAACATAACGTTCGCCCTGATCCAGTTCGGTGAAGTAGGTGTAGGAATAGTTGTGCATTAATTGATATCTGGCCTCGTCGCGGGCGATGCCATTGGTGAGGTTTTCCAGGTCGGTCTGGGTCAGGTTGAGGGTTTTGTCGAGTGTTGAGCCCCAGCGCTTCAGGCAGATCTCAGCCAGGTGGCGAACGATGCGGCCGGGTTCGGTCAGCACTTTCAGGTCGCTGGCATTGGTCGGCACGCCGCCAGTGGAAGTGGCGTTGCCCGCGAGGGTGGCATGGCGACCGGCCATTGGATAAATGGAGGTTTTGGTGCCGGTGGCGGTCTGCGGGATCACGCAGCTGAAACCTTTGGAGCGCTCGTCGCGGGCGTAGACGCCGACGTACTCTTTGACGTTGTTGCCGAGTTTGACCCGTTGCTCCTGAAAGTTGGCGATGCCCGGCACCGGGTCAATCGCAAAGATGTTCACCGGAATGTTTTGCAGTGCGCTGTCCTTGAGCATCGCGTTGGCCAGCATGTGGCAACTAATGCCGCCACGACTCCAGCCTACCAGGTTAACCGTGGTCGGAATAACGCCATCTCTACGGAAAGTCTTGATGATTTGTTCCTGTAACTTCTGTTGGGTGACGCTGCGGTCGCCGTAGTTATATTTACGCCAGAACCACGAGCCTTCCACTTTTACATCTTCAATGGGAATGCCGGCGGCTTTAAGTCGGTTGTATTCGGATTCGGTCAGTTGTTCACGTTGCCATTCACATTGGCCCTTGATGATGTTCATGGCGTGTTGCACGTTTTCTTCCCAGCCTTTGCCGAACAGTGTGCCGCTGAGGCCGTAGTCCTTGTTTTCGGTGAATAGATCATCGGCCTGCAGGTTGCCGCTGCCGGGGCCGTCGACGACGATCCATTCAGCGAACTCGCGGCCTGTATGGTGAGAGGCGAGGGTGGAAACCAGTTCGCCGTCCCAGAAGTTTTCATGTTGGGTATCGAACTTGTTAGAACCTGTGCCGCAAAAAAATATAGTGACGACTGTCATGATGTTGGCCTTGTTGGTGATAAGAGCCAACAAGTTAGTGTGCGTCCCACTCATTAATAAAGCGCTGGGTTGTATCCGGGTTTGTGGTTTTTTATTGAGGACGAGTTATTTAAGTTGCAGCTTGGCAACTTGCAGCAGGTCGCAGCCATCTTGCACCAATAAATAAAGCGCATTGACTATGTGCGGAATATCTTTCGCGTCGGCCTGTTTGAAACACATACAGTAAAGTGTTTCCAGCAGATCACTGGCGGCGCGCAAGCGTTGGTCGGCGGCATCGAGCAGATCGCTGTGACTGGCGGCGGTGTCGATCAGCATCACGGGTTTTTCGCTGTAGCAGGTTTTGAGTGGCTGGTAACGGTCGATCATGGTGAGGCTTGTCCTGTTCGAAGACGCTCGGGTCGGCCGACAGAGTGCTTTCAGCCGCGCCGGTCACTATAGAAGGGCGTTGCGCAGCGGGACAAGACGGCCGCAATGGACAGTGTTTGTAGGGGTTTTTCCGGGTTTTACGGATTTTCCCTACGTGATTTTTCGGCATATTCGCGGCAAAACCTCTACGCGGAAAATTCCTACCTGCTTGTCAGGTAATTCGCCGTACACGGCGGCCCGGTGCGCGACAGAATCTGTAGGGCGTTTGCAAACGTCTGACACGCGCTTAAAGGGAAAACGGCGGGCGTGCAGGCTGCTCCCACAGAATTTGCGTGACCGCTGTATCATTCCGAATCGATTTGGCCCCGACCTTTTCTCGACTCGCTGCGATTGCCCGCTAGGCTGTTGGCACGGCAGCGGTCAAAGGAGTGACAGCGAATGCACAACACCCTGGAACAGGTTTTTGGTTATCCACAGTTTCGTCCCGGACAAGAGGCCGCGATCAGCGCAGTGCTGGCCGGGCGCTCGGCGGCGGCGATTTTTCCCACCGGCTCCGGCAAGTCCCTTTGCTATCAAATATCGGCGTTGTTGCTGCCGCACCTGACGCTGGTGGTCTCGCCATTGCTGGCGCTGATGCAGGATCAATTGGCGTTCCTGCAACGCCACGGCATTTCAGCGGGCAGCATTGATTCTGCGCAGAGCCGCGAAGACGCCAATGACGTGATGGCGCGTGCCCGATCGGGTGAACTGAAGATCCTGATGATCTCGGTGGAGCGTTTGAAAAACGAGCGTTTCCGCAACTTTTTGCAGCAGGTGCCGATCTCGCTACTGGTGGTGGACGAGGCGCACTGTATCTCCGAGTGGGGCCACAATTTCCGTCCCGACTACCTCAAGCTGCCGGACTATCAACGGCAGTTCAACATCCCGCAAACCTTACTGCTGACAGCCACCGCGACGCCGAAAGTCATCGTCGATATGCAGAGCAAATTCGCCATCGCTCCAGAGGATGTGGTGACCACCGGTTTCTACCGGCCCAACCTCAATCTGTTGGTGGAACCGGTGCGCGGTCAGGACAAACGTCGGCGTCTGGTGGAGTGGATGAGCGAGCGCCCGGGGCAGCCCAGCATCGTCTACGTGACCTTGCAGAAAACCGCTGAACACATCGCCGAACACCTTGAACGCAACGGCATTCAGGCCGAGGCGTATCACGCCGGTTTGCCCCACGATAAGCGTGAAGGCATCCAGAAACGTTTCATGGCCGGGCAGTCCAATTGCATCGTCGCGACCATCGCGTTCGGCATGGGCATCGATAAGAGTGATATACGCAATGTGGTGCACTTCGACCTGCCCAAATCCATCGAAAACTACAGTCAGGAAATCGGCCGCGCCGGGCGAGACGGGCAGCCCTCGGACTGTCTGGTGCTGGCCAACCGCGACAGCCTCAACGTGCTGGAAAACTTTGTCTACGGCGACACACCGGAGCGTGAAGGCATTCGTTATGTGCTCGACGAACTGAAGGCTTCGGTGCCGGACGGGCAGTGGGAGTTTTTGCTCGGGCCGTTGGCGGATCAAAGCAACATTCGTTCGTTGCCGCTGAAGACATTATTGGTGCAACTGGAGCTGCGTGGCTTGATCGCGCCGCGCTACGCCTATTACGCCGAGTACCGCTTCAAATACCTGGTGGAACCGGACGCATTGCTCTCGCGTTTCGAGGGTGAGCGCAGGGATTTTGTCGCGGCGATTATTCAGACCTCCAATCGCGCACGAACATGGGCGACAGTGAGTTTCGACGCGATGTACGAACAGTATTCAGCCGAGCGTAATCGCGTGGTGACGGCGCTGGATTATTTTCAGGAGAAGGGCTGGGTCGAGCTTGAAAGCAAGCAGATGACCGAGGTCTACAGCCTGCTGCACAGCGACTTTGACAGTGACGTGTTGAGTGGCGAGTTGCACGATTACTTCACTCGACATGAACAGACCGAAGTGGCGCGGATTCACGCGATGCTTGAGGTTTTCGCCACCGAGCGGTGTTTGGGTTATCGACTGGCCGAGTACTTCGGTGACCACGATGCGCCCGAGCGTTGTGGGCATTGTTCGGTGTGTCATGGGCAGGTTGCACGCTTGCCGGCGCCGCCGGAATTGCCGCCTCTTGTGGATAAAAACTTCGCGGCGCTGTGTGGTGATTTTATCCACAGGCATGAACAACACACGGGCAGCGTTCCGACGGCGGAGCGGCTGACACGGTTTTTGTGCGGGATCAGCGTGCCGCTGTTTACCAAGCTCAAGGCGCGGGCGATTCCCGGGTATGCGGCGCTGGAGGAATACCCCTACGCCGAGGTGCGCAGCTGGGCGCAAGATCACCTCTAACCCTTGTAGGAGCTGCCGAAGGCTGCGATCTTTTGATGTTGATTTTTTCAAGATCAAAAGATCGCAGCCTTCGGCAGCTCCTACATGATCAAGACAAGGGCTCTATCCATCCGCTGAATGTCGATCATCACGGTAATAAACTTCAAAAAACGTCGTTGGCTGACTATGGTGAGACCAGTCTTTGGATCGCCAACAAGAGAACAATATGAGCCAGACATCCTTCGATATTCAGCAGGCCGCCGTGATCGGCGCGGGCACCATGGGCCGTGGCATCGTCATGTGCCTGGCCAATGCCGGCGTGACAGTACAGTGGGTAGATAACAACCCACAGATGCTTGAGCAGGCACTCGCCACCGTTGCCGACACCTATGCACACAATGTGCGGCAGGGGCGCATTGATCAGGCCGAGGCTGATGCGCGTATCGCCCGGGTCAGTGCGGCGGCGGATTACGCGGCGATTCGCAATGTCGATCTGGTGATCGAAGCGGTGTACGAGAATCTTGAACTGAAGCAGAAGATCTTCCGTGAGCTGGATGGCTTGCTGAAGCCTGAAGCGCTATTGGCGAGCAATACATCGGCACTGGATATCGATGCGATTGCGGCGGCGACAAAACGTCCGGAACAAGTGCTGGGCCTGCATTTCTTCAGCCCGGCGCACATCATGAAACTGCTGGAAATCGTTCGCGGCGCGCAGACCTCACCAGCAGCTCTGGACGCCGCACTGGCTTTGGGCAAGCGCATGGGCAAAGTCAGCGTGGTCTCGGGCAACTGCCATGGTTTTATCGGCAACCGCATGCTGCATCCGTACGTGTTGGAGGCGCGCAAGATGTTGCTTGAAGGCGCTTATCCACAGCAGGTCGATGCAGCGTTGCAAGGTTTCGGTTTCGCCATGGGGCCGTTTCGCATGTACGACGTGGTCGGTATCGATCTGGAATGGCGCGCGCGCGAGTTGGCCGGCAAGGGCCAGGATGCGCCAGAGGTGCAGGTGGATAATCGCTTGTGCGAAATGGGTCGATTCGGGCAGAAGTCCGGCAACGGTTATTACCATTACGAGCCGGGCAGTCGTCAGGCTGAGCATGATCCTGAGGTCGATGCGCTGGTGTTGCAGGTCAGCGAAGGCTTGGGCTTTCAGCGCCGTGAGATCGGCCCGGAGGAGATTCTCGAGCGCTCCCTGCTGGCATTGGTCAACGAAGGGGCGAAGATTCTCCAGGAAGGTATTGCCGAGTCTGCCCATGACATTGATCTGGTGTATTTGAATGGCTACGGCTTCCCGGCGGACAAGGGCGGGCCGATGGCGTGGGCGGATCAGCAGGGGCTGGCGGATATTCATCAGCGGCTGTTGGCGCTGGAGACGCGGCAGGGCGATCAGTGGAAACCGGCGCGGTTGATTGGTGAGTTGGTGGCGCAGGGGAAGGGGTTTGCTGACCAGTGAGAGATACTCTGCATCGGCCACCGCTATCGCGAGCAGGCTCACTCCTACAGGGAACGCATTCCAATGTAGGAGTGAGCCTGCTCGCGATGGGGGCTACGCGTAGTTCGCTTTAAACTGCTGACCAAACTAAATGGATCATTACCGATGTCCAACCCGATGCCCCAACGCACCGACTACCCGCACCTCCAGCCCATCACCACACGCTGGCACGACAACGACGCCTACGGTCACGTCAACAACGTCACCTACTACAGCTTCTTCGACACAGCCGTGAACACTTACCTGATCCAGGTCGGTGGTCTGGATATCCATGACGGGGAAGTGGTGGGTTTCGTGGTCAGTTCGGCATGCGATTACTTCGCCTCGATCGCGTTCCCGGATCTGATCGAGATCGGATTGCGAGTCGGCAAGTTGGGCAACAGTTCGGTGCAGTACGAACTGGCGGTGTTCAAGGTCGGTGAAAGCGAGGCCTGTGCGGCCGGGCGATTCGTTCATGTGTTTGTGGATCGGGCGAGCAATCAGCCGGTGCCGATTCCGAGCGAATTGCGTCAGGCGCTGGAACGTCTGGTGGTGGGATAAAGCAAAAAGATCGCAGCCTGCGGCAGTTCCTACATTGATTTGTGTAGGAGCTGCCGCAGGCTGCGATCTTTTGATCTACGTGCCGTCAATCAGCAATCAGCGGTGACGATAATACTTGTGATGCTTGCGGTGACCGTAGGCATGACCGCGACCACGGTGGTCGTCGCGGTAGTAGCGACGGTTATCACGACCGCGATCGTAATGACGATCGTCGTCATCGCTCTTGTTGCCCATGTAGTTACCCAACGCACCACCGGCACCGCCACCTGCGGCCGAACCGATCAGGCTGCCAGTGCTGCCGCCGAGGCTGCGACCGACCACGTTACCGCCAGCAGCGCCCAACGCACCGCCAATGGCTGCTTCGCCACGGCTGCGTTTGTCGGCGCCGACTGCGCTACCACCCGCGCCGCCCAAGGCTGCGCCAATGGTGGAACCTGTATTGCCGCCTAAAGACTGACCGACGACCGAGCCAAGAACCCCGCCCAATGCGCCGCCAACACCTGCTTCGGTGGTGCCGCCTGCCGACGCAAAACCACTGACCAGGCCAAGGGACAACAAGAGAATCTGGGAGAACTTCATAGAGGAGCCTCAAAGGGATGACGGCGCCGATCCTGAGGCTGTGTAACAAGCGTGACAATCGAAATCCGACGAATAGCACGACTTGTATACAATTTCGCAAGTTACTGTTTTATATACGGAACTTATCTGTTTTTTGCCGGTCTTTAACTACTTCGGACAGGCCGCTTTTGTAAAAAAGCGGCCTTTTTTGTGGGCGTTCGAAAGGCAAAAAACGAAAAGATCGCAGCCTTCGGCAGCTCCTACACCGATCCCTGTAGGAGCTGCCGAAGGCTGCGATCTTTTGATCTTGTGTTAAGCCGACTTGGCCATGATCAACCCCGTCTCACTCGCCGCTTCCAACCGGATCGCAATGAACTTCGACGTCGGCGTATGGCTGCCATCCCCGGTGCTCTCCAGCGGCACCAGCGGATTCACCTCCGGATAATAAGCCGCTGCCTGCCCCGCCGGAATATCAAACGCCAGCAAGGTAAAGCCTTTCACCCGACGCTCACGACCGTCGTCCCACAGCGACACGATGTCAGCCTTCTGCCCCGGACGGAAGCCCAGGCGAATGATGTCCGCCTCGTTGGCAAACAACACATCGCGCTGGCCCTTCACCCCGCGATAACGGTCATCGAGCCCATAAATCGTCGTGTTGTATTGATCGTGGGAACGCATCGATTGCAGGATCAGATCCGGCAGTTGCCCGGTGGCACGAGTGCGTTCGTGCACCAGATCTTTCGGCAGCAGGTTCGCGCGGAAATTGGCGCGGCCCGACGGCGTGTTCCACTTGCGCGCACCGGCGCTGTTGCCAAGGTAGAAACCGCCCGGGTTCTTCACCTTCTCGTTGAATTCCTTGAAGCCCGGAATGGTGTCGGCGATCAGGTC
Organism: Pseudomonas sp. NPDC088429; assembly: GCF_044753305.1. Classification (NCBI taxonomy): domain Bacteria; kingdom Pseudomonadati; phylum Pseudomonadota; class Gammaproteobacteria; order Pseudomonadales; family Pseudomonadaceae; genus Pseudomonas; species Pseudomonas sp. NPDC088429. Next base: position 9,998 of record NZ_JBIVMX010000041.1, read on the forward strand.
GCGAATGCGCGCGTAATCGGCCACCAGCCAGTTCCAGTCCACCGGTTTGCTGCCCAGCGTAGCGGCGGCGATGCCGGCGATGATCGACGGCTCCGAGCGCATCAGGTTCGACAGCGGCTGCAACTGGCCGTTGGAGGCGTGAACCATGCTGAACGAGTCTTCCACGGTGACCGCTTGCGGGCCTTCAGTCTGGATGTCGATGTCGGTGCGACCGAGGCACGGCAGGATCAGCGCATCTTTACCGTGAGCCAAGTGGCTGCGGTTGAGCTTGGTGCTGATCTGCACGGTCAGGTCGCAATTGCTCAGCGCTTCGAAAGTGCGCGGGCTGTCCGGCGTCGCTTGAGCGAAGTTGCCGCCCAGACCGATGAATACTTTTGCGCGACCTTCGGCCATCGCATGGATCGCCTCGACCACGTTGTGGCCGTTATGACGCGGCACCTTGAACTGGAAACGACGCTCCAGCGAATCGAGGAACGCCACCGGCGGACGCTCGTTGATGCCCATCGTGCGGTCGCCCTGCACGTTACTGTGACCGCGCACCGGGCACAGGCCGGCGCCCGGTTTGCCGATGTTGCCGCGCAGCAGCATCAGGTTGGCGATTTCCTGAATGGTCGGCACCGAATGGCGGTGCTGGGTGATGCCCATCGCCCAACACATGATTACGTTTTTGCCTTTGGCGTACATGCGCGCGGCTTGCTCGATGTCCACGAGGGTCAGGCCGGACTGTTCGACGATTTGTTCCCACGGCGTGTCATCCACGACCCCGAGATACTCCAGCACGTTGGTGCTGTGTTCATTGAGGAAGTCGTGGTCGAACACCGCTGGCGCGCCAGCCTTCTGCGCATCGCGTTCCCATTGCAGGAGGAATTTGGCCATGCCGCGCAACAGCGCCATGTCGCCGCCGAGTGCCGGACGGAAGTAGGCGGTGTTGGTCGGCTTGTCGCCGTTGGTGAGCATTTCGATCGGGTGCTGCGGGTGCTGGAAACGCTCCAGTCCGCGCTCTTTCAGCGGGTTGATGCACACCACTTGCGCGCCGCGTTTCACCGCTTCACGCAACGGTTCGAGCATGCGTGGATGATTGGTGCCGGGGTTCTGGCCCCAGACGAAAATCGCATCGGCGTGTTCGAAATCATCGAAGGTCACGGTGCCTTTGCCGACGCCGACACTTTGCGCCAACGCCACACCGCTGGCCTCGTGGCACATGTTCGAGCAGTCAGGGAAATTGTTGGTACCGAAGGCGCGCACGAACAACTGGTACAAATAAGCCGCTTCGTTGCTGGCACGACCCGAGGTGTAGAACTCGGCCAGATCCGGGCTCGGCATACTTTGCAGGTGTTTGGCAATCAGCGCGTAGGCGTTGTCCCAACTGATCGGTTTGTAGCGATCAGTTTCGGCGTCGTAGACCATCGGCTCGGTCAGGCGGCCCTGATACTCGAGCCAGTAGTCGCTCTGCTCCAGCAACGATGTGACGCTGTGCTTGGCGAAGAACTTGGCGTCGACGCGGCGCTTGGTCGCTTCCCAGTTCACCGCTTTCGCGCCGTTCTCGCAGAACTTGACCATGCCGCTTTCCGGCGAATCGCCCCACGCGCAACCCGGGCAGTCGAAGCCGCCGTTCTGGTTGGTCTTGAGCATCATGCGCAGGTTTTTCAGGGCGTTGTCGCTGGTCAACCAGGCCTGGGCCACACTGATCAGCGCTCCCCAGCCGCCGGCTGCGCCTTTGTAAGGCTTGTAGCGCGGGACGGGTTTCTGGTCGGCTTGATGATGTTGGCTCACGCTTGATTCTCCATCGCGGGGCTATACACCCGCGGCGCATTTTTCTGCGGCAGGTGGATGAGATTGAGGTTGTGTCGACGGGCCCATTGCACGGCGAGGCCCGTGGGCGCGGACAGGCTGACCAGGGTCTGGATGCCGGCGCGCAACACTTTCTGGATCAATTCGAGGCTGCAACGGCTAGTGACAATTGCCAGTCCGCCTTCGGTGGATATCTTCTGGCGGATCAGTCCGCCGATCAGTTTGTCGAGCGCGTTGTGACGGCCAATATCTTCGCGACCGAGCAGCAGTTCGCCGCTGGCGTTCATGAACACTGCCGCGTGTACCGCGCCGCAGTACTGACCCAAAGGCTGAAACGCACTGATGCGCTGACGCAAACCATCAAGCCATTCAATCGGTGGCAACGGCGCGCCGGGTAGCACTTTCAGATCGGGCAACGCTTGTTCCACCGCTTCGACGCCACACAATCCGCAGCCACTGGTGCCAGCCATTTGCCGACGTTGCTGCTTGAGGTTCCAGAAGGCGCGGTTGGCGATGGTCACTTGCGCGTATTGCGCCGAGCCGGCGCCGGTCAGTTGCAGGTCATAGATGTCGGTCGCGTCTTCGATGATGCCGCTGCCGAGGCTGAAGCCGACGATGAAGTCTTCGAGGTCAGTCGGCGTCACCAGCATCACGGCTTGGCTGATGCCGTTGTAGGCGATCGCCAACGCGACTTCCTCGGCGAGAGCAGTGCTCGCCGACTCTTCGCGGGGAAGATCGCTGTAACTGTAGGTCTGGCTGGCGGCAGGCGCGGGCGTTTCGAGTGCAGGCGCCGCGCAAGTTGGGCGCTTGGCGTTCATGGCATCACCGACGGTTTGATCAACGTTAAGACTAGGCGCGTCAAGTTGTCGCGTCTAATCGCTACTGTCGATGTATTGATAGATGGCGTCGATCAAGGGAGCTTTTGCGTACGCATACGGTTACAGAGTCATTGGTCGGCTCGGAACCGGGTTTGCCTGACGTGGTCTAGGCTTGGGCATCTGGAACCCAAATCAAGGAGTGTGCGCTATGAGTCTTTTGAGCTTTGTGAAAGAAGCGGGAGAGAAGCTGCTGGATCTGCTGACCCCCGGCAACGCCAATGCCAGTGAGCAATTGAAGGATCACATCAATAAGGTCGGGCTGGGCAATCCGAATGTGCAGGCAACGGTGGATGGCGACAAAGTCACCGTGACCGGTGAAGTGGCAAGTCAGGAAGAGAAAGAGAAAATCCTGCTCGCCGTTGGCAATATTGCCGGGGTTGGCAGTGTTGATGATCAGATCACCGTGAGCGGCCCGGTTGTGACGGCTGCGCAGTTTGTTGTGGTCAAGTCGGGTGACACCCTTAGCGCGATCTCGTTGCGTGTGTACGGTGATGCCAACAAGTATCAAAAGATTTTCGATGCCAACAAACCGATGCTCAAGGATGTGAACAAAATCTATCCGGGTCAGACACTGCGTATTCCTGAGTAATCCGCAAACCCTGTAGGAGCTGCCGCAGGCTGCGATCTTTTGATCTTGTTTTTTTTTACAAATCACAGTCAAAAGATCGCAGCCTGCGGCAGCTCCTACAGTGGGGTCACAAGCCTGAGATCAGGTCGTAGTAGTCTTCGACTGCCGCGAATTCGGCCGTGTCTTTCGGGCCTTTGCGGCTGTCGGGTTGTTTGACTGCCAGCAAATGCCCCACCCCAAAATCCCGCGCACTGCGCAGAATCGGCAAGGTGTCGTCGATAAACAGACTGCGTGCCGGATCAAAACCGATATCTGCCTGCAACGCGTCCCAGAACTGCGGGTTTTCCTTGGGGAAACCGTAATCATGCGAGCTGATCAGTCGCTCGAAGTACGGCGCCAGTTCAATCCGTTCCAGCTTCAGCGACAGTGAGTCACGGTGCGCGTTGGTGATCATGATCACCCGTTTCCCGGCGCGTTTTATCGCTTCCAGAAAAGTATCCGCATCGGGGCGCAGGGCGATCAGGTGCGCAGTTTCCTGTTTCAACTCACGCACTGACAGCTTCAGCTCGCTGCTCCAGAAATCCAGGCAATACCACTGCAACTGACCTGCATTGCGTTCGAACAGCGGCTGCAATTCCATCTCGGCCATCGCGCGGCTGACCCCGTGCAGTTCGGCGTAGCGCTGGGGCAGGTGTTCCAGCCAGAAATGGTTGTCGAAGTGCAGATCCAGCAGCGTGCCGTCCATGTCCAGCAGGACGGTATCGATGTCGGACCAGGGTAAAGAGGGCATGGCAACGTCTCGAGCGGTAGAAAGATATCCGACGTAAACAATCGGGAAAGCCGCGTTATAGTAGCGCGTTCACGCCAAGGAGCTTTGCATGCGCCAGAAACCTACCGTACTCGCCCGCGAGATCGTCGCCACCAGTCGTCTGTTTTGCGTCGAAGAACTCAAGCTGCGTTTTTCCAATGGCGTGGAGCGCACCTATGAGCGGCTGGTCGGCAAGGGCGCCGGCTATGGCGCGGTAATGATCGTGGCAATGCTCGATGCCGAGCACGCGGTGCTGATCGAGGAATACTGCGGCGGTACCGATGAGTACGAATTGTCGCTGCCCAAAGGTTTGATCGAGCCGGGCGAAGATGTGCTGGCGGCGGCTGAACGTGAGCTCAAGGAAGAAGCCGGGTTTGGCGCGCGGCAACTGGAACATCTGACCGAGCTGTCGCTGTCGCCCGGTTACATGAGCCAGAAGATTCAGGTGGTGCTGGCCACCGATCTCTACGAAGAGCGGCTGGAGGGCGACGAGCCCGAGCCGATGCGGGTCGACAAGGTCAATCTGCGTGATCTGTCGGCGCTGGCGCAAAATCCGCAATTCTCCGAAGGCCGCGCATTGGCGGCGCTTTATCTGACCCGTGACTTGCTGACGCAGCGTGGGTTCTTTCAGTCGTGAGTGACCTGTCGATGAGTTTCCCCCATCCGTTGATGGCGCCAGTGGTTGAACTGGCATTGCAGGCCGGCGAAGCGATTTTGCCGTTCTGGCGCGCAGGCGTTGAAGTGACGGCTAAATCTGATGATTCACCGGTGACGGCGGCGGATCTGGCGGCGCACCATTTGATTCTGGCCGGGCTGACCGCGCTGGATCCGAGTATTCCGGTGCTGTCTGAAGAAGACGCGAACATTCCTCAAAACGTACGCGCCGGATGGACGCGCTGGTGGTTGGTGGATCCGTTGGATGGCACCAAGGAGTTCATCAGCGGCAGTGAAGAATTTACCGTCAACATTGCGCTGATCGAGAACGGGCGGGTGGTGTTTGGCGTGGTGTCGATGCCGACCAACGGTCGCTTTTACGTCGGTGGCGCGGGGCTTGGCGCGTGGCGTTGCGACAAGGGTGGCGCACCGGTTTCGATTCAGGTGCGGGATGTGCCTGGGCCGGGTGAGGCGTTCACGGTGGTGGCCAGTCGTCGGCATTCCAGTCCTGAGCAAGAGCGTTTGCTGGCGGGCTTGAGCGCCAGCCTCGGTGAACTGCAATTGGCGAACATCGGCAGCTCGCTGAAGTTTTGCCTGCTGGCGGAAGGGGCTGCCGATTGCTATCCGCGACTGGCGCCGACTTCTCAGTGGGACACGGCGGCGGCCCAGGGTGTGCTGGAAGGGGCGGGCGGCGAGGTACTGGATTTACGCGGTGAGGCGTTTTGTTATCCGGCGCGGGAATCGCTGTTGAACGAATTCTTTTTAGCGCTGCCGGCGAAGGCTGCATGGCGGGCGAGGTTGTTGGAGTTGGCTCGGGTTTAGGATCAAAAGATCGCAGCCTGCGGCAGCTCCTACAGGGATCGGCGTAGGAGCTGCCGCAGGCTGCGATCTTTTGCTTTAACGGTGCAACACGTATTGCCCGCTAAACGTCACCGCATCGACTTCACTCCCGACATTGACGATCCGCGTCTGCAACACCAACCGCGCCCGCCCATACCGCTGATACATCGCCAAAAACTTCTTCCACACCCGCTCATCAGGCGCCGGGCAAATCGCCGTGGCATCGCCCGTCACCGGCAGCGGATAATTGATCTGCCCTTCCTGAATCACGATGTGCCCGTCGGTGATCCCTTCTTCTTTCAAACGTAAATGCAACCAGCCCCAACCCGCCAGCACCGCGCCGCAATAGAGACTGCCGCCGAACATGGTGCTCTTGTGGTTGACGTTGGGATCGAGCGGCAAATACAAGCTCAATTGCAGCTCGCGCCAGTCGAGCACCCGCAGGCCCATGTCGCGGGTCAGCGGAATGTCGTGATGAAGCACCGACTCCAGATAGTGACTGTCTGTGCTCATTCGTTTTCATCCCCGTGACTGCTGTCGCCGAAGTTCAGACCGTGCTTGCGCAATTTGTCGTGCAAGGTCTTGCGCGGAACACCCAGTGCTTCGGCGAGGCTGCGCACCGAACTGTGCGAGCGCGCCAGTTCGGCGGCAATCAGCGATTTTTCGAAGTGTTCAACTTGTTCGCTTAGCCCGCCTTCGACAACTGCAACGGTCACACCGTCGACACCTTCAACAGCACTGTTATCCAGCGCCAGTTCCAGACCGAGGGCAAAGCGTTCGGCGGCGTTTTGCAGTTCACGCACGTTGCCCGGCCAGGTGTGGCGCAGCAGCAAAGCACGTTGTGCCGGTTGCAATTCATGCGGCGGCAAACCGTGGCGGGCACTGGCTTCGTCGGCGTAATGCTGGAACAGCATCAGCGCATCTTCGCCACGTTCGCGCAGCGGCGGAATGCGCAGCGGCGCGACGTTGAGGCGGTAGTACAAGTCGGCGCGGAAACGCCCCTGATCGGCCGCCTGACGCAGGTCTTCCTTGGTCGCGGCGATGACGCGGATGTCCAGCGGGATCAGCTGATTGCCACCGAGTCGCTCGACCACACGCTCTTGGAGCATGCGCAGCAATTTCACCTGCACGTCCATGCTCATGCTTTCGATTTCATCGAGAAACAGCGTGCCGCCATTGGCGAATTCGAACTTGCCGATCCGGCGTTTCTGCGCGCCAGTGAAGGCGCCCGGTTCGTGGCCGAACAGTTCGCTTTCGACCACGGACTCAGCCAATGCGCCGGCGTTGATCGCCACAAACGGCCCGTTGCGTCGGCTCGACAAGTCATGCAGCGCGCGGGCGACGACCTCTTTGCCGGCGCCGGTTTCACCGAGGATCAGCACGTCAGCCTTGGTCGCCGCCAGTGCGCCAATCTGCTCACGCAGGCGCAGCATCGGCGCCGATTGGCCGACCAGTCGCGCGCTCAACTCATTGCGATCGCTGAGGGCCAGACGCAGGCTGCGGTTGTCCAGCACCAATCGGCGCAGGGCTAACGCGCGGCGCACGCTGTCGAGCAGCGCATCGCTGGCGAAAGGTTTTTCGAGAAAGTCGTAAGCGCCGGCGCGCATCGCTTGCACCGCCAGCGGCACATCGCCGTGGCCGGTGATCAACAGCACCGGCAGCTCAGGATCCTGCGCATGCAGTTCGCTGAGCAGTTCCAGCCCGTCCATGCCCGGCATGCGAATGTCGCTGACCACCACGCCGGGCCAGTCACGCTCAAGTTGTGCGGCGAGGCCTTTGGCTTCGGACAGCGGCAGGATTTTCAGGCCGGCCAGATCCAGAGTCTGGCCGAGGGCCTGACGCAGGTGCGGATCGTCGTCGATCAACACCACCTGAATGCGATTGTCGATGGTCATGCACTTCGATCCTCGGACGGTTGCAGGCTGACCCCGGGCGCACCGGCGCGCAGCCGCAGGGTGATCAAGGCGCCGCCTTGCTTGTGGTTGGCGAACGACAGTTCACCGCCGAAGGCGCGCATCAGGGTTTCGCAAATGGCCAAACCCAGACCAAGCCCCTGCGTGCGGGTCTTGGTGGTATAGAACGGCTCGCTGGCGCGGCCGAGGGCTTCCATGCAAAAGCCCGGGCCGTTGTCGCGAATGTACAGATTGACGCCCTCGGCGGTGGATTCGGCACTCAGCCACAATTTGCGCGGCGGGCCTTTTTCGGTGAGCGCGTCGAGGGCGTTGGCCAATAGATTGCCGAGTACTTGGCGCAGACGGGTTTCCCCGGCTTCGACCCATAACGTGGCGGCGGGCAAATCGCGGATCAGCTCGACTTCCATGCTGCGCCGACGTTTGGCCAGCAGTGCCAGCGCATCGTCCAGCGCCGGTTGCAGGGCCACGCTTTCCGGAGCATGACGGTCGCGGCGGGCGAAGGCGCGCAGGTGGGCGATAATCGAGGCCATGCGCCCGGTCAGTTCGCTGATCAATTTGAGGTTGCCGCGCGCGTCGTCGGTGCGCTGATGATCGAGCAGCACTTCGGCGTTTTCCGCGTAGCTGCGGATCGCCGCCAGCGGCTGATTGAGTTCGTGGCTGATGCTTGCCGACATGGTCCCCAGCGCCGACAGTTTGCCGGCCTGCACCAGATCGTCCTGCGCGCGCACCAGCTCTTGCTGTGCCTGCTCGCGCTCCAGCACTTCCTGTTTCAGGCGCCGGTTGAGGCCTTCGAGATCGCTGGTACGTTCGGCAACACGACCTTCGAGTTCGCGGCGCGCCTTGGCCTCGAAAGCGATGCGCTCCAGATAATGACGGCGACGCTGCATCATCAAACCGAGCAACAACATCACCACCAGCAACGTGGCGCCACCGATGGCCACGACCGTGCGCACCGGGCGATCGATCAGCGTGCGCGGGGCAAGGATGCTGACACTCCAGCCGGTTTCGGCGATGTCGTGGGTCTGGATCAGCCAGGCAGTGGGGCTGAGATTCAGCGGTCGAGGCTCGCGGGTTGGATAAGGCTGGATCGCTGTGATCGCAGAGCGTTCAGCTTCACTCAACTCGCGGGTCGAGCGGAAACGCCATTCCGGCCGCGAGGTGAGAATGACCACGCCGTTGTGGTCGGTCACCAGCAGTTGTTCCGGAGTTTTGCCCCAAAGACTTTCGGTGTGATCGAGATCGACCTTGATCACCAATACGCCGATGATTTTCTCGCCGTTGCGCACGGCGGCGGCGAAGAAGTAACCGCGTTTGGCTGACGTGGTACCGAGCCCGAAAAAGCGCCCCAGACGCCCGGCCATCGCTTCACTGAAATACGGACGGAAGGAGAAATTACGGCCGACAAAACTGTCGTGCTTATCCCAGTTGGAGGCCGCTAGCGTCTGCCCGCTGGTGTCCATCAGGTACATGACCTCGGCGCCGGTTTGCGCGGCGATATTTTTCAGCAGGCGATTGGCGTTGCCTTGGGTGACGCCATCGTCCGGCGCGCCGAGGACAGAGCGCAGCGCGGGCAGATCACCGAGGATCTGCGGCAACACTTCGTAGCGGTGCAGGGTGCCCAACAGGTTGGCGACGTAGAGGTCGAGGGTCTGACGATTCTGGCCGGCCAGTTCACTGCGGTAATACCGCTCGGCAAGATGTTCCAGCGGCCACAACAGCGGCGCCAGACACAGCGCCAGCAACGCGAGGCTGCGCCAGCGGGGTCTGCGGGGAAGGGTTGGTTTCATGCCGAATGCGCCTGTGGGGAACAGGCGCATTATGCCTAGGCTCAGGCGAAGACGTCAGCGTCCTTGAGGAAAGCTGCAGCCTGATCTTTGGCCGAAAGTTTCGGCTCTTCATTCAACTGCCAATCAATACCCAGCTCCGGGTCGTCCCAGCGAATGCTGCGCTCGGCCGACGGAGTGTAGTAATTGGTGGTCTTGTAGAGGAATTCAGCGAACTCGCTCAGTACCACGAAACCATGGGCGAAACCTTCCGGTACCCACAGTTGACGGTGATTGTCGGCGGACAGGCGTACCGCGACAGATTTGCCGAAGTTCGGCGAGCTGCGGCGGATGTCCACAGCCACGTCCAGCACTTCCCCGACGGTGACGCGAACCAGTTTGCCCTGGGTGTTTTCCAGTTGGTAATGCAGACCCCGAAGTACGCCTTTCTGCGAGCGCGAGTGGTTATCCTGGACAAATTGTGTGTCCAGACCGGTTGCGTCCTGGAACGCCTTCGCATTGAAGCTCTCGTAGAAGAAGCCGCGCTCGTCACCAAAAACCTTGGGTTCGATGATCAGAACACCGGGCAGATCGGTGGTGATGACATTCATGTGAATTTTCCAGTGATGGGTGTGAATGGTCGACATTCTTGCGCAAAGTGCCCGACGGCGCGAGTGCTGGCATGTAAATACTGAGCACGTTGTAACAACTGGAAAGGCTTGCGCATCCTCTGCAGCAATGGCGATATAGGCGCCTAATAAAATTTCAGGGGTTTTTTGCATGCCACTTGCCACGTTGTTTCACCGCGCCAGTTTGCCCAGCCCTCAGGTTTCTGAGGCGCAAGCCCTGCAATGGCTCGCGGAACATTACGGGATCAGTGGCCGGTTAAAAGCCTTGGGCAGCCAGCAGGATCTCAACTTCCGGGTCGACAGTGAGCGCGGCCGCTTTGTGCTGAAAATCTGCCGTGGCGACTATTCGCTGGTGGAGCTGCAAGCCCAGCACGCCGGCCTCAAGTACCTCGCCGAACATTCCGCAGTCAGGGTGCCCAGCGTTATCGTCGCCAACAATGGTCAGGATTTGTTGACCTTGGAATCCGCTGGCGAATCGGTGCACGTGCGCTTGCTCGATTACATCGAAGGCCAGCCGCTGACCGATCTCGACCATTTGGGCACAGAAGTAGTGGCCGGGTTTGGTCGGCTTTGCGGTGAGATGGATTTGGCGCTCGCAGGCTTTGATCATCCGGGCCTTGAGCGCACGTTGCAGTGGGATGCGCGCCACGCCAGCGCGTTGATCAGCCATTTGCTGCCGGTGATCAAGGATCAGCGTCAACGCGCATTGATCGCTGACGCAGCCGAACAGGCTGAGCGCCGCTTGCAGCCGCTGCTCGAGAAGCTGCCGGTGCAGGCGATTCACATGGACATCACCGACGACAACGCGGTGTGGCAGCGCGATGCGCAGCGCCATTGGCAATTGCAGGGCGTCATCGATTTCGGCGACCTGGTGCGCACCTGGCGCATCACCGATTTGTCGGTGACCTGCGCTGCATTGCTGCATCACGCCGGCGGCGATCCGTTTGTGATTCTGCCGGCAGTGCAGGCCTATCACGCGGTCAATTCGTTGCAACACGAAGAGTTGCAGGCACTGTGGCCGCTGATCGTCGCGCGGGCCGCGGTGCTGGTATTAAGTGGCGAGCAGCAGGTCAGTATCGATCCGGCCAACACCTACAGCCGCGACAACCTCACCCACGAGTGGGAAATTTTCCGCGTGGCGACATCGGTGCCGCTGGCGCTGATGGAGGCGGCGATTCTGACGGCGGTCGGTCATTCCCTGCCGGCCATCAATAGCGAAGGTTTTGCCCCGTTGCTGCCGAGTCTGGTCGGGCGCGAATTTGCCTTGATCGATCTTGGCGTCTTGAGCGCGCATTTCGAGGCGGGCAACTGGGAGCAGGAAGGTATCGATCAGCGCCTGCTGACCGAAGCCGCTGCGGCGCATGGTCTGGCGGCGAGCCGTTATGGTCAGTACCGTTTGTCGCGCACGCGCCCTGACAGTGCGGACGAACCAGACACCTTCCCGCTGCACGTCGAATTGCGCGTGCCCATCGGTACCACCGTCGAAGCACCGTTTGCCGGCGTGCTGCATCAAGCGGCGGACGGCGCGTTGCGCCTCGATGGCCCGCAACTCAGTGTACGTCTGTGGGGCGTGACACCTTCGGTGCACAGCGGCGCGGCGCTGGTCAAAGGTCAGGTGCTGGGCTCGGTCAGTGGCCCGCTGTTGGTTCAGCTTTGCCATGGCGCGCAGCTGGAAGCGCCGCTGTTCTGCACGCCAACCCACGCGGCGGCCTGGCAGGCATTGTGTCCGTCGCCAGCCGCGCTGCTGGGGCTGGCCTGCGATGCCGAGCCGGAGCTGGATGGCAAAACCCTGCTTGAACGCCGTGACGCCAGTTTCGCCCGCACGCAAAAACATTATTACGTCGACCCGCCGCGCATCGAACGTGGCTGGCGCAATCACCTGATCGACATGCAGGGCCGCTCCTATCTGGACATGCTCAACAACGTCGCGGTGCTCGGTCACGGTCATCCGCGCATGGCCGCCGTCGCGGCGCGTCAGTGGTCGCTGCTCAATACCAACTCGCGTTTCAACTATGCGGCAGTCGCCGAGTTTTCCGAGCGCTTGCTGAAGCTGGCACCGGAAGGCATGGATCGAGTGTTTCTGGTTAACAGCGGCAGCGAGGCGAATGACTTGGCGATCCGTCTGGCGTGGGCTTACAGCGGCGGTCGCGACATGATCAGCGTGCTGGAGGCTTATCACGGCTGGACGGTCGGCGCCGATGCGGTGTCGACGTCGATTGCCGATAACCCGAAAGCCCTGGAAAGCCGCCCGGACTGGGTGCATCCGGTGCCTGCGCCAAACATGTATCGCGGTGAGTTCCGTGGCGTCGATTCGGCACCGGATTATGTGCGCAGCGTTGAGCATCACCTGGAAAAACTCGCCGAGCAGAAGCGCCAATTGGCCGGGTTTATCTGCGAACCGGTATACGGCAATGCTGGCGGTATCTCGCTGCCGCCGGGTTATCTGAAACAGGTTTATGCCTTGGTGCGCGCGCAGGGCGGGGTGTGCATCGCCGACGAAGTGCAGGTCGGTTATGGGCGTATGGGTAAATTTTTCTGGGGCGTTGAAGAGCAGGGCGTGGTGCCGGACATCATCACCATGGCCAAAGGCATGGGCAACGGCCAGCCACTCGGTGCGGTGATTACTCGCCGGGAGATTGCCGAGGCGCTGGAGGCCGAAGGTTATTTCTTCTCGTCGGCGGGCGGCAGTCCGGTCAGTTGCCAGATCGGCATGGCGGTGCTCGATGTCATGGAAGAAGAAAAACTCTGGGAGAATGCGCAGGTGGTCGGTGGCCACTTCAAGGCGCGGCTCGAAGCGTTGATCGATAAACATCCGCTGGTGGGCGCGGTGCACGGTTCCGGGTTTTATCTGGGGCTTGAGCTGATCCGTAACCGCGAGACGCTGGAAGCGGCGACTGAAGAGACTGCGTTGTTGTGCGATCGCCTGCGCGAGCTGGGGATTTTCATGCAGCCGACGGGGGATGATCTGAACATCCTCAAGATCAAACCACCGATGGTGACGTCGCGTCGCAGTGTCGACTTCTTCGTCGACATGCTTGATCAGGTGCTCACCGAAGGACTCTGACACTCACCCCATGTAGGAGCTGCCGAAGGCTGCGATCTTTTGATCTTGATTTTTAAGAGCAAAATCAAAAGATCGCAGCCTTCGGCAGCTCCTACAGGGTTTCGTTGTTAATTCGATTTGTATCGGTCTTTAATGCGTTGAATTAGACGAAATGCATTTTAGTAGCTTCTAAAGCCGATATTTATCGGCTATAAAGTCGCCATTGCTCCGGCATGGCGTCTCGCTGTCCGGTGCGCGCGTTTTCTTTTCGGTCGAATTGTCGACCGTCAAAGCACTTGCCCGGAGATGATTCATGAGCCGTATCGTTACCGTTGCCGCCACTCAGATGGCCTGTTCGTGGGAGCTGGAAGCCAACCTCGAAATCGCTGAAAGGCTGGTACGCGAAGCCGCCGCCAAAGGTGCGCAGATCATCCTGATTCAGGAGCTGTTCGAGGCGCCGTACTTCTGCCAGAAGCCGAACCCGGACTATCTGCAACTGGCAACGACGGTGGAAGAAAACGTCGCGATCAAACATTTCCAGAAAATCGCCAAAGAGCTGCAAGTGGTGCTGCCGATCAGCTTCTACGAGCTGGCCGGCCGCGCGCGTTTCAATAGCATCGCGATCATCGACGCCGACGGCAGCAACCTCGGGATTTATCGTAAAAGCCACATTCCGGACGGCCCGGGCTATCACGAGAAGTATTACTTCAACCCGGGCGACACCGGTTTCAAAGTGTGGAATACCCGTTACGCGAAAATCGGCGTGGGCATCTGCTGGGATCAGTGGTTCCCGGAAGCCGCGCGGAGCATGGCCCTGCAAGGCGCGGAAATCCTCTTCTATCCAACGGCAATTGGTAGCGAGCCGCACGACAAGACTATTTCGTCGCGCGATCACTGGCAGCGTGTGCAACAGGGCCATGCCGGCGCCAACCTGATGCCGCTGATTGCCAGCAACCGCATCGGCAACGAAGAACAGGACGGCTACGACATCACGTTCTACGGCTCGTCGTTCATCGCCAACCAGTTCGGCGAAAAAGTGCAGGAGCTGAATAAAACCGAAGAAGGTATTCTTGTGCACACTTTCAACCTCGACGAGCTCGAACACATTCGCAGCGCGTGGGGTTCATTCCGTGACCGCCGTCCGAACCTGTACGGCGCGTTGAAAACCCTCGACGGTTCCCTGGAGTCCTGATCCCGATGACCACATTGAAAAGTACCCCGCGCGCCGACGGCTTTCACATGCCGGCCGAGTGGGCGCCGCAAACGCAGACCTGGATGATCTGGCCCGAGCGCCCGGACAACTGGCGTCTGGGTGGCAAACCGGCGCAAGCCGCGCACGCAGCGGTGGCCAAAGCCATCGCGCGTTTCGAACCGGTGACTGTTGCCGTTTCCGCCGGCCAATACGAAAACGCCCGCGCCCGCCTGGACGTGCCGAATATCCGCGTGGTCGAGATGTCCAGCGATGACGCCTGGGTACGCGACAGCGGCCCGACCTTCGTCATCAATAACAGCGGTGAAGTGCGCGGTGTGAACTGGGACTTCAACGCTTGGGGCGGTTTCGATGGCGGTCTGTATTCGCCGTGGAATCGCGACTCGCAGGTCGGCGGCAAGATCCTCGAGATCGAACGCAGCCCACGCTATCGCACTGAAGGTTTTGTGCTCGAAGGCGGTTCGATTCACGTCGACGGCGAAGGCACGCTGATCACCACCGAAGAATGCCTGCTGAACCGCAATCGCAACCCGAACCTGGGCCGCGAAGAGATCGAAGCAGTGCTCAGCGCCAATCTGTCTGTGGATAAAATCATCTGGCTGCCGGACGGTTTGTTCAACGACGAAACCGACGGCCATGTGGATAACTTCTGCTGCTACGTGCGTCCGGGTGAAGTGCTGCTGGCGTGGACAGATGATCCGCAGGATCCGAACTACCCGCGCTGCCAGGCAGCGATGAAAGTCCTGCAAAGCAGCACTGACGCCAAGGGTCGCCCGTTCACGGTGCACAAAATGCCGATCCCGGGGCCGCTGTATGCGACCGAAGAAGAGTGCGCTGGTGTCGATCCGGTCGACGGTACGCAGGAGCGTAATCCGTCGGTGCGTCTGGCCGGTTCTTACGTGAACTTCCTGATCGTCAACGGCGGCATCATCGCGCCGAGCTTCGACGACTCGATGGACGCGCCTGCTCTGGAAATCCTGCAGAACCTGTTCCCGCAGCACGAAGTGGTCATGGTGCCGGGCCGCGAACTGTTACTGGGCGGCGGCAACATCCACTGCCTTACCCAACAGCAACCCGCGCCGCACAAAGAGTGAGTTGAGTCGTAACAGCTTGAGTTGATTACCAAATCAGCCGGGCAATGATTAGCTCGCTATGTATGAACACAGGCCCGCAGCCCGAAAGGACGGCGGGCTTTTTTGTATCCACTTGTCGACAAATGCGAAACATTGGCATAGCTCTTGTATTCGTCTGGGGGCACTAGGGAGGGGGAAAAGAACGTCAATCGTTCTGTCATAAACCTTGGATAACGTAGCCGCTCACGAACGGGGAGAGAGCGCTGAAATGAACGCCGAAGTGAACGTAATCAGCGAGCGGACTTTGCATCCCATGGCCGTTAACGGCGAATCGCTCCACCGCGTTGCGCACTGGTTGAAATCCAATGGAACGCGTCAGATCAGGGTTCCTGATCCGCGCCGGATGATGATCGAGCGCTACCCCGCTGACCTGTTCAGCGAGGACGAACTGGAAGCGTTGTGGGATGTGCTGGAAGGATAAGAAGAACAACAGGGATGGGTGAAAGCGCTGCCGGGATGGCGGCGCTTTTTTTATGGCGATACAAGTGAATGTGCTCGTGATGGCGGTCTATCAGGCATCTTACATATGAACTTTCCGAGCGCTACCGCGAGGAAAGTGATCACCATGAATAGGTCCCAGTTATCAATACCATCAGACTCGAATTCTTCTAGCTGACAGGATCCTCTGCCGGGGTGAGAACATAGAACTCTTCGATATTAGGAAGAGAATCACCTATAGCATTAAAGTAGAGATAGGCCGATATGGCTGAGGGGCCAGGTAGCAATTTTGACGTCGAGTGGCTTATTTCCCTGCGCACTTCATCCGCCAATGAGAAAGTCAGTGATATTTCATCATAGGCAAGTCCACGTCGCCAAAATTTAATGATGAGTTTTTCCCAGGGTCTGATATTACAAAACCCCTCTAGCTTCACGGGAAATTTATAAATTCCGTCAGCTTGCGGCGAAGTCCAACCACCATATTCGTTTTCATTTTTCATAGTAACCAGCATGAACGTGCTCCCGATGGTTAACAAAGAGTTGTCTCTTGTATCACCGCAGCAATCTTCGTACACCTGTAAAATGTGACAGTCCGGATGAGCGGTTTATCTGGTTAAGCTCGTATTGCAATATCGATGAAATCAAAACGAATAAGTCCCCGTCATCACCACACTTCGCGGCGCCCCCGGCTGAATCTGCGCAGCACTGGTCGCCGACGAGTAGTACTCGCGATCAGTAATATTGTTCAGCGCCCCGCGCAAATCCCAATCTTTCATCCGATAACCGACCAGCGCATCCCAACGTCCATAACCCGGCAGCACAGTTGTATTGAGGTTATCGGCATAGCGCTGACCAACCAGCGTCAGTCCCGTTTCGCCATACCAGCCCATCTCCGGTTTCCAGGTCAGGAACAGGCTGCCGTTGTGCTTGGCGACGTTGTTGATGCGTTTGCCTTCCAGGCCATTGTTATCCTTCTCGATCGTCGCGTCCTGCACGCCGACGCCTCCGCGCACGTACCAGTTACCGGCAATTTTGCCGGTGCCGGTCAGTTCAATCCCGCGTGAACGTTGCACGCCGGTCAGCACGGTTACGGTCGGATCGTTTGGATCTGCGGTGCGGCGGTTGTAGAGCTCAAGGTCGTAGATCGCCAGCGTGGTGCTCAGGCGATCATCAAGCCAGTCGCTCTTCACGCCAATTTCTTTCTGCTTGGTCAGCTCCGGGCTCAGGTCATTGGAGTTGCCCGCCGCACCCGGGGTGATGCCGATCAGACCGCCGCCCACTGGTGAGAACGTTTTAGTCCATGAGGCATAGAACGAGTGATTGTGCAGCGACGTCCAGACCAGGCCCACGCGCGGGCTGGTGCTGTGGCTGTCGCGGTCTTCGCTGATGTTTTTCAACTGGTTGGTCGACTCGATGTCGAAGGTGTCGTAACGCAAACCGGCGAGCACCTGCCATTGATCGTTCAGGCGCAATTGATCCTGCACGTACAGGGCGCGGCTTTCGACCTCGGTGTGAGTGTCGCTGAATACCTGCATGCGCCCGGTGTGGCGCAAATCGCGATTGGGGTTGTACAGATCCAGCGCTGGCACTGGCGAGCTGCCGGGGCCCGTGGTCGCCGCGTTGTACAGCTTCGGGTCGCGGCGTTGACTGCCGATCTCGATCCCGGTCAGCAGACGATGCTCCAGACCAAAGGTGTCGAAACCGCCTTCCAGCTCAATGTTGTTATAGATGTTGCGGGTGGTCAGATCCTGCTGCCAGTGCTGACGCGTGACCTTGTTGGTCGCCGGGACATAACCGGTGAGGTAGGTGTTGTCGAAATCACTGTCGAGTTTGAACACGCCGAGGGTCTGGCGCAGTTGCCAGTTTTCGTTGATTTCGTAAGTGAGCTTCGAGCGCAACGACTGGGTTTTGTCGTCGATGAAATCGTGATCGTTGCCATAAGTGGTGTCGCGCCCGACATCGGCCGGACGACCGTTGACCCCTGGAATACCGCGATCCGGCGTGCGGTTGTAGCGGCTGTATTCATACTGCACCAACCAATTCAGATCGGGGCTCAGTTGCCAGCTCATCGACGGCGCGAACAACTGGCGATTGCCACTGACGCCATCGCGGAAGCTGTTTTCATCCATGTTGCCCATGTTCAGGCGCAGGCTGATGTTCTCGCTCGGATCGGTGCTGAGGTCGGCGTACAGGCTACGCAAGTCTTCGCTGCTGCCCTGGGCTTCAATCGTCGAGCGACGGCCGAATTCCGGCATCTTGCTCACGCGGTTGACGATGCCGCCCTGGCTGCCACGGCCATACAACACAGCGGCCGGGCCCTTAAGCACTTCGACGCGTTCGATGTTGTGCATGTCGCGCTTGTACTGGCTGTCGTCGCGGATGCCGTCCAGATAAAAGTCGTTGCTCGCATCGAAACCCCGGATGCGCAGGCTGTCGAAACGCGTGTCGGCGCCGCTGCTGACGTTGGGAATACCGCTCAACGCATCGCCAATGTCGTTGGTGCCGTAGTTCGCCACATTGGCGGTCTTGATTGAATCGATGGCCTGCGGCACGTAGCGCACCGGCGTCGAGGTGCGAGTCGCGGTGTTGCTGACCTTTACGCGCGGATCATCGTCTTCGGCTTCGGCAGCGCTGATCGATGTTTCAGGCAGTGTTGTAGGAGCAGCGTAGGAAAAACCGGCAGACAGCAGGGCAGAAAGGCCAAAGCTGTAGGACGTCAGGCGAAAAGGGGCAGGCATTGAAGAAAACATCCGTAGGATTTTTAGGCTGAAGCATGTAGGGCTCGGATGATAATGCTTGCTATTTACTTTCGTTAATTATTCCTGAGAAGTTCCGCTGCCGGATTGTTTCGGATTGTGTCTCAGCCCGTACAGCCCGCTCGGTCAGCGAAATTGAGTGGCTCGTGAGAGCGATCACGCGCACGATAAATCGCTGAAAAATCTTCCTCTGCGCTGCGTCAAAATCACTGGTTGTTACCGATTCCTTGCAACCGGCCATCACAAAATTTACGTTTCTTAGACGAATTTCGCCTATTTAAAGACGATTCTTGAAATTGACACATTGTTCCGGGCGCGGCTACGATTCGGCCCAACGCCTGTGGCCAACCGCCATGACTCAAAATAATAAGAAGGCCCGCCACGACTTGGTCGTGGGCGGGTCTTTTTGTTTCGGGATGAAAAAAGAGTGCAAAAGCGCCGTTTCAGCCGTTCGACACAGCGCGTTTCAACCCGTAATAAGGAAAATAAAATGTTGAACAAGCGAATCAGCCTGATCGCTCTGGGGATGTTGAGCGCCACACAGGCCATGGCTAACGACCAGGCCGAGTCCAAGGGTTTTCAAGAAGACAGCAGCCTCAAAGTGCTGCTGCGCAACGCTTACATCAATCGTGACTACAAAGACGGTAACGACGACAAATCCGAATGGGGCCAAGCGGCCATCGGTACGTTCTCCTCCGGCTTCACCCAAGGCACCATCGGTGTCGGTGTCGACGCTTTCGGTCTGTACGCACTGAACCTGGAACGCAGCGAAGATCGCAGCGGCGCCGGCGGTATCGACTTCTTCAAGAAGGGCGCCAGCGGCGCTCCGGCCGACGACCTGTCCAAGGGCGGCGCAGCGGTAAAATTCCGTCTGTCCAGCACCACCCTGACGTACGGTGACCAGATGCCGGCCCTGCCGGTGCTGAACTACGACAACTCGCGTCTGCTGCCGGAAAGCTACACCGGTACTCTGATCACTTCCAAAGAGATCAAAGGCCTGGAGCTGAACGCCGGTCGTTTCACCGCCGAATCGCGCAAGAGCGCTGAAGGCCGTGACAGCGGTGGATTGAAGTCGATCAACGTATTGGGCGGTAGCTATCAGTTCACCGAACAGTTCAAAGCGGCGCTGTACGCTTCCGACGTTGAAGACGTGCTGAAGAAGCAATACGTGAACGCCAACTACGTGTTCCCGATCGACAAGGATCAATCGCTGACCCTGGACTTCAACGGCTACCGCACCAAGCTGGACAATTCCTACGTCCGCGAAAGCGGTGCAACCGGCGACGACAACAAGATCTGGAGCCTGGCCGCGACTTTCGTCACCGGCCCGCACTCGTTCACCGTGGCGCACCAGCGTTCCACTGGCGACAGCAACCTGGGCTACGCCTACGGCGGCTATCAGAAAGATCAGGGTCGTGTCGGCGACGGTGGCAACACCATCTACCTGGCCAACTCCTACTGGTCTGACTTCAACGCTGAAGACGAACGCAGCTGGCAGTTGGGCTACGGCCTCGACTTCAGCGCTTTCGGCGTGCCGGGTCTGAGCTACAACGTTGCTTACGTACGTGGCGACAACATCACTACGTCCACCAGCGAAGGCGGCACCGAGCGCGAGATCTTCAACCAGTTCAAGTACGTCGTGCAAAGTGGCCCGGCCAAAGACCTGAGCGTGAAACTGCGCAGCTCGATCCTGCGCGTGTCGCAGAAGTCCAGCGAGTACAACGTCAGCGGCAACGAGCTGCGTGTGTTCGTGGATTACCCGATCAACATCTTCTGATGATCGATCGAATGTAAGAAACTTGAGAAAAACCCCGATTCGTTCGGGGTTTTTTTTCGACGGATTTTTGATGAAAACCAGAAAAAAACCATGTTTTTGTCATGTAAAAGTAGTTTTTAAGTCGCTGCAAACTTCGTTTCAAACAGGGCTTTAAATGCCTGAAATTCTTTCTCATGGACGCAAATTCTCCACCTAATAGATTAGGCCGCTCAACGCAGTGGAGAATTGGGTAATGATCGTTTTGAACAGAGAAGTGGGCGAATCGCTACGGCGCGACAAATTTGTCAACGTCCAGGGTGGTGACTTCAATCTCTACGGTCATTTTGCCGACTTCGTCAGACTGACCAAAAGTTGGGAAAACATGGAGCCTGACAGCTATTACGGTCAGGCCGAAGCCGGCATGCGTTACCGTCGTTACAGCGACTTCGAGTACAACCCGAAAACCCGCGAGCTGACGCAACTTGAGCATCGCGCATACGTGCAGTCGAAAGAGAACAACGCTTACGTCGGCGGCCTGGTACGACACTTCCAGGACTTCTCCGATGAAGTGATTTCTTCGCCGGTGATGCGCAGCCTGATCGACACCGATTTTGAAGTGTACAAAAGCGTGCTGCCGGAAGAGCTGCACGATGAAATCTGGCAGTGCCAGATCCATCAGATCCGTATCGAGATCAAACCCGGCAAACAACTGGAAATTACTCCGGAAGGGATTCACTGCGACGGTTACCCGTTCAGCGGTGTGCACTTCTGGGGCCGCAACAACGTCGAGGGTGCCGAGAGTCGTCTGTACGACATCCACGAGCATCAACTGGCGTCGACCACTTACAAGGAAATTCTCGACACCACTTACTTCCTCGACCGCGACATGCGCCACTACGTGACGCCTGCGCGCAACACGCACACCCATGCCATGGCATATCGGCAGATTCTGGCGATTTCTTTCTCGCGGCCCGGGACCGCTTTCGACATTGTTCGCTAATCAGATCACCCCAATCGATGGCGTCGAGTGCTCGACGCCTGTGGTGCTGCGACGCGCCACGGCCAAGGATGCGCAGCGCATGGAGCGCTTCTTCCGCCAGTTCGACGAAGTGTCTTTCTGCGAATGGCAGGACGCCAAGTGCCTGCGCGGCGTGCTGATTCAGAAAACCACCACGTCGTATCTCGCCTTCGACGTCGCCGGCGAAATCGTCGGCGCGGTGCTTGGCGGCATGCTCGGCAGTCGCGGCACGATCAATCATCTGGCCGTCAGCCCGCGCTATCGCAGCCAGGGTGTCGGTCAGCGTCTGGTTGAAGCGGCGTCGTCCGACATGAAGCGTGTCGGCGTGTTGCGGATGTTTCTGTTCGTCGACGATGCTAACCTCGCGGGCAAGCGTTTTTGGACTGCCCAGGGTTTTTGCGAGCCCCATGGCGAACGGACATTTGAGAGGGATCTATGAATGAACGGTCCGGCAGTGCGCCGCTGATGGTCAGCCATCAGCCATCGCGCACATTTGCCGAAGCCAGCCCGGTCGTCGCCGGGTATTTCACGGTGTCGTTCGTGTTCGGGCTGATGGCCGTCAACGCCGGGTTGCCGATGTGGCTGCCGGTGGCGATGTGCCTGTTCGTCTATGCCGGCGCTTCGCAATTCGCCGCGCTGGCGCTGATCTCCAGCGGCGCGTCGCTGACCACCATTGTGCTGACTACTTTTTTGATCAACGCGCGGCACATGTTGATGTCGGTCTATATGGCCAAAGCCCTGCGCGCGCTCGGTTTGAGCCGCATGGAGCGTTGGGCTTACGCCGGTGGCCTGACCGATGAATCCTTCGCCTTCCACAGTGTGAAACTCGGCACCGGCGCGCCGGTCAACGTGCGCTATCTGATCGGTTTCAACCTGTTCTGCCACACCTCGTGGGTGCTCGGCGGATTGCTCGGCGCAGTTTGCGCACAGTACGCGGCGCACCTGATCAAATATCAGCTCGACTACGCACTGACGGCGATGATGCTCTACGTGCTGGTGTCGCTGTGCAACACGCGCAACAAACTGATCGCCGCTGCGGCTGCGGTGATCTGCATGGGCGCCCTGAGCCTGGTCGGCAGCTCGCCGTTTAATGTGTTTATCGCCACGTTTGTGGGCTGCGGAGTGGGTGTATGCCTGACCAAACGTTCCTGATTCTGGTCGTTGTGCTGATGATGGCCGTGACCTTCCTGCCGCGCGCCTTGCCGCTGCAAATCAACACCGAGCACTGGCCGCCATTTGTCGCGCGGGCGCTGGAATACCTGCCGGTGGCGATCGTCGCTGCGATCAGCCTGACTCCCTTGTTGATCAAGGATCAGCACATACAGCTCGACCGCCCGGAATTCTATGCCGCGATTCCGACGTTGCTATGTGCGTATTTCAGCAAAAACCTCTTTCTCAGTGTGGCGGTTGGGACGGCTGCGTACATTGCGCTCGGCTCGTTCATGTAACGGCAGATCGACAACATCGCTGAGCGCCTGGCGCGACAACTCCGAGTTGTTCACCGCAAGGCGCACTTCGAGGAAGTCCTCGAAACCCGGGAAAATCGTCAGGCCGTTTTTCTGCGCAGCCTCACGCGAGACCATGCCGACCGCGTCCATCTGCGTGATCAACGACAACGTCAGCGTCTCGCTGCATGAATAGACCATGCGCTGACCGTTCTCGTGATTGCCCAGCCCGGCGTCGAGAAAACGCAAAAAGCTGTGGGAATACGGACAATCTTCTGCAGGACGTACCTGAAACTTGTTGCCCAGCAACGTCAGCGGATCGTTCTCCTGCCCGCAATGCGCGCCGACCACCTGCACCTGCACTTCGGGCAAGACAATGCTCGGCAAACCCGGACGCTGCGGGCCGATCAGCACCGCGAGGTCAAAGTCTTCGTTCTTCAGCTTGCTGAGATTTTCCATCGACTCGGCGTAGCTGAATTCCATCTGATAATCGGGAAACACCTCAATCAGGCGCCCGATCATTCGCCGATTGAAGTCAGTCGACAACGTGTTGTTCAACGCCACCTTCAACGTTCGCTGGCCCGGCACCTTCAGCGCCTCGACCTTTTCTTCCATCTGTCGCGTGGCAATCAGCACTTTGTCCAAATACGGCGTCAGCTCAGTGCCTTGCGGCGTCAGCGTCAGCCCTTTGTTGGAACGACGAAACAAGCGGAAACCGAACTGCTCTTCGACCTTGTTCAACTGCGCGGCCAGCGCCTGCACAGTCAGGCACGAATGCTCGGCTGCGGCCGACAACGAGCCGGTCTGCACGATGCGCATGAGGTTGCGTAAGGTTCTGCTATCCATGGGTAATGCCCTCTAAAGTGGGCTGGGTATTGTTGTTTACGAGACTGCCGGTTCGGCGGCCATATGCTGGGTATATTCCTGTACCTGAGCATAGTTGTCGCGGGTTTAGTAGCGAATTGATGTCCCCGCCGATGGCTGGAGGCTGACACAGGATCGGGGTTTTTGGGGGAAGGGGGGTGATGGGGGTCAAAAAAAGTGCCCGGATCGAAAGATCCGGGCACTTTTTTTCGTTTGGAATCTAAGAGCTGTGGCGATTTTTCCCACCTTCGCTCGGCAGCAATCCTTCCATATACCAGAAGTGTCCGATTGCAAATGAGGATGTGGCTGATTTACCCCACCGCCAAAAACCAGCGAAATATGGACTTGTTACTTTGAGGATTTTGTTAAGGCCGAATCCATTGCAGTTAAGGATATTTCCGCCTAGCCAAGGCGCGACTGGGTGGGTACCAATGAATTTGCCAGGAAAGCGCGCTACTCCCAATCAAACCAATTGGATAGCCCTTGGCTTACCGGACATACGCGATATCGAAGTGAGGTTATTGAATTCGAATGCTCGAGAAATTCCTGGTGCGACAAGTTTGGAATTGGCTTGGGAGCAGGTTGCGTTGGGGTTTGGGTTGTCGGAAGGCAAGAGTTACTCCGTGATACAAACGCCTTACGTCGCGGTCACTGTCAGACGCGAATACCTACTACATATCGTCGAAAAAAGGCCCAATGCGCGAGAGCGCTTCACCGAGTTTGCATTGGATACCATTCAGAATCCCTTGGAAATCTGGCAAATTTCCTACGATGACGGTTCGATACGACTGGCGTTCATCGGTGCGTACGACACGAAATATCAGATGCTTGTGGTGATCCACGCTGACTATGGACACGCTCTCTGGAATTTCATGAACTGCGACAAGAAAGCGTTGAATAAGCATCGCCATGGAATACTGGTGTATCAGCGTTTCCAAACCGCCAAACAAAAAAAGCAGCCTGAAGAGGCTGCTTTTTCTGAAGTAGGTGCTTGATATTGTGCTCCCTCAAGCAGGGGAGAAGAGGTCTCACCCGAGCGCTGATATTCAGGTTATCAACGGGGTTCCTAACGCCGACTATTGCCACCTGAAGGCAGTCGGTTTCGCGCTCTTGGGGCCGATTCTCTGTCAGGCGTATTGGCAAGTCAAACGAAAAATAGGCAATAGGAGTCCGCATATGAAGCGCTTTATTTGTTTGGTTCATATGTGTACTAATCTTGATGTATCACATAACGAGTTGGTAACGATCTGATGCCTACTTCACCTCCAGCCATCACTCCAAGCGAACAACTCGACGCCCCCGAAGCCGGTCGCGTCGCGTTGAAGTTCTTCTTCAACCTCATGGAGCGCTGGGGCTGCAGCGCCGAGCAGCAACGCACATTGCTGGGCGGCGTCGGCAACACCACGTTCTATAAATACAAACACCTGCCAAATATCCGTCTGCCGAACGACACCCTTGAGCGCATCTCCTACCTGATGGGCATTCACAAGGCGCTGAGCATCATCTTCAGCAATAGCCGTGAGCGCGCGTACACCTGGGTCAGCAGCCCTAACACTGCCGCACCGTTCAATGGCCAAACGGCGCTGGATTACATGCTCGCCGGACGCGTGGTCGATATCGCCGATGTGCGCCGCTACCTCGATGGGGTGCGCGGTTGAAGGCGCCCGATTTGGTTGATGTGCCGTGGCCGCGAGCCTATCGGATCGTCAACAGCAGCTTCCCGCCGATTGCGCTGTTCGAAGACGTGCTCGATCCCGAAGATCTGGAAGTTGCCTACGCAATTGAAGCGCTGACCAATGATCGTCTGATCGAGCAGGCCGGGGTTATCGCCCGAGTGCGTCCCGAAGATCGACTCTCCGGCCCCGGATCGACTCCGGTGATGGCTGCGTTTACTCATATCGGCAAACGCAGCCGTTTCTGCGACGGCACCTTCGGCGTTTACTACGCTGCGAGCAGCCAAGCCGCGGCCATCTCCGAAACCTGTTATCACCAGGAACGATTTCTTGCGGCGACTCAGGAATCGGATCTTGAGTTGACCATGCGGACTTACGTCAATCGGGTGGTTAAACCGTTACACGACATTCGTCACGATCACCCTGAGCTGCACAATCCGGATCCTGAGGCTTATGGGCCGTCTCAGGTTTTCGCCCGGCAACTGCGCGAAACCGAGTCATGGGGACTGCTCTATAACAGCGTTCGATCGCCGGGCCATGAATGCGTCGCCACGTTTCGGCCGCCAGCGCTATCGATTCCGAAGCAGGGCAAGCATTTACGCTATGTGTGGAGTGCGAGTCAGCAGAAGATTTCGTTTGTGTTCGAGATCAGTCAGGTCTGAAACGCAAAAAGCCCTCGCATCAGCGAGCGCTTCACGTGGCTGATTTACATCAACGGCTTGTCCGGCGACGCATCCATTACTTTCACAACATCATCGATCAGCGCCTTGCTCAATTCCTGCAAATATTGCGAGGCATAGGCGTGAAGATCAGGATCGCGCCCGACTGAGGAGTCCGCAGTGAGCAGTCGTGAAATGTGCAGCAAGTGTGAGGCGTGGGAGAGGGCGGTGATCACCGGCACACCGCGATTGGCAAAACGAGTAGATCAGCGATGGTCGATGAACTGGAGCAATTCCAGCAGGACTTACTGGAGTCTGTATGTCAGATGAAGGCCGGTGAGGCCGCGCGCGTTACGCTGATGCCGTTCTCTGCGGCGGAGAAACAAAGTGTCGAGGCATCAAGCGATATTGGATCGGAAAGCCTGATTTCCATTGAACCCGCCAGTTCAGGGCAACGAGAAATGCTGCTCATCCGATTACATCTTTTTATGGGTACGCCATAATTATTGCCAGTTCATAATTTGGCATAAAGACGGAAATTTGAGCTGAAGCAGAAACGCTGCCAAAAATATAAACATCTCAGAAACAACAAAGCCCCTGCATTTCTGCAGGGGCTTTGTTTTGTATGGTGCCGGCACCAGGAGTCGACCCCGTAATCTACTGATTACAAGTCCGAAATGAGGGCCAATGGTTCTGGGGTATTTGGTGATTTTGCCCGTGATTATTGGGTATTTCGCAAAATGTGCGATGTATATTGATTTCGGGTGTGGACACTTAGTGGACACATTTTTCATTTGATCAATAACGAGACAAGTTCGATTTTTTGCTGAAAATGACAGTTATCGTGGTTTCGTAATGGTGCAAGCCTTAAGGCGACAAGTTAGGCTGCAGCCTTGAGATCAAATACTTCTCGAGCAAGGGTTAGCAAATACTTCGACATAATTGGTGAGACACTGTTACCAATCATCCGAAATGAATGCCAAATGGTCGGATGAAAAACAAACCAATCGGGGAAGCCTTGTAATCTTGCGGCCTCTCTAACTGTAATTACGCGTGCTTCTTGCGGGTGGATTGGTCTCATTGCTTGGAAACTACCTTTATCACTACCTGTCCCGGCTCTTAAGGTTGGACAATGTCCTTCCCAAGATAATCTAGGGTACCGGCTAATCTTATCGATAGAGCCAGGGGTAGTATCAGCAAATCGAGCAATTACTGTTTCCGTATGCTTGGTTTTCATAAGCCCCGTAATAAGACCGGACTTGAGCATTTCGGTGGAAAATTGAGCGCCTACATTTGAGTATATTTTTTTTAGTTCTTTGGCATATTTACTAGGTGTTGCATTGCTAGCATATTTCCACCAGTCATAGCCATAATCACTTTTAAACAGTGGCAGATTTGGAGATGGTAAATCACCTATCGCTTCAGCCACAGTTATAGGGTGCACCGTAGGTGAAACTAAACGATCTTGGATGGATGATAGAGAAAATTCATTCAGGCAGCCAATAACGATAACTCGCTTTCTTGAAGTGGCTGCGCCGCAATCTAATGCATTAATCTTGAAAGGGCCGAGAATATTATAATCGCCAGAGACAACACTGATTGCTTCTTCTAGTACGCATCTGTTTTGAACGTCAAGTATACCTTCGACATTTTCCATGACGAATAGCTTGGGACGAAGGATCATGACTTGGCGGAAGAAGTGGTCGATTAAGTTGTTTCTTGGATCCTCTGGCTTTCTCAATCCGATTCGACTGAAGCCTTGGCATGGAGGGCCGCCAATTACTAAATCAGGACAGATGTCACCAATAGCAGATTTCCAGAATTTTGAGTCCAGGCGTGCAACGTCTGCTAAGTGAACTTTAGAATTGGGGAAATTTAGCTTATATGAGTACTGTAGATTAGGATCGATATCTACTGATGCAATGTTTTTGAATCCTGCCAATTCAGCGCCCAGGCCAAACCCTCCGCACCCACTAAATAAATCAACGAAGGTTGGCCTGCTCAAATTATTCACCTACAACATGTTAAAGCGGTCGATTATATAGTATTGCACCCGAAAAAAGAAGGGCTGTTAAAGAACGACCTCTCCATATGATGGGTAGAGTTTGTAAAATTTTGCATAGTCATCAAGTTGGCTTTGATCGAGTTTAAAGCCAAGTCGTTTCATAACTTCTGCTTCATCCAGTCTTTCGGTGGATGGTAATAGAGCATCTAAAGAAATTCTTTCGCGGTGAGTTAGTGGAGGGACTTGGATTGGGTATAGGGCTGGGCCAATATATTCGGAGTTTAGAAAGCACCGGTTTTCTTTTAGCTTTGTATCAGACTCTTCATCTACAAACATTCCGCCAACTGTAATCATGGGTGCGTTGTCTTTGTAGTAATAATTTAAGAAAGATACAAATTTTCCTCCACGGCCCGACCGTCTGTGTGCCCTTTCTATATGTCTTGTTAGACATGTCGCCAACACGTTGTGATAATTTTTCTGATTGATGTGCTTGAACTCTTCTGAACTCGGAGCTGCATCACCCAAGAGAAGTTCAAGGCCTTCATGCCTATTTAAAGGATTTTCATCCGCATCCTTGTTAGGTATCCTCCCCATATGGGCATTTGCGGTGACCATAAGAATTGAGCCGGGAGATATTTTGGAAGCTACTGTGGCGCTATCTTCGAAAACTGCCGAGTTTTCGGGGCCGCAGTCGTAATCAAGCCATACGATAGATGGTTTTGCCCAGTCTGTAATTTCTATCCCTTCAGAGGCTGGCCCAGCGAAAACTTTAATGTTTTTATAAGGCCTATTGAATATTGCCCGTGGTGAATACTGCGCAAGTTCAAAGGAAACTAATTCTTCAATTCCAAGGCTTTTATGTGCCAAGACAAAGTCAACGAACCACATTGAGCCCATGCCCAAATATTGGTACTTTGAAAAATCAAAACTGCTCGAAAGGCCTGCCAGTGTTTCAAATATTATTTTTCGCTCTACGCACTTGTTGGGCCGGAGAGAATAGTTGATTGCTTCAAATGAGGCCATTACTCGCCAACCTCATTCTCGACATAATATTCAAACGTTTTTAGGCCGATCTGTTTGTAACTCATCTGGCTGTTGCCCAAAGATTGGGCTACCTTGTTCAGAACTGAAAGTGGCTGCTGAAAGGCTACCGTCCCCATTTTGATTTTTGGAGCAGAATCAAAAACGGGTAACTTCATTAGAACTGGTGCGTCGGAGCTGATTTTTATATCGGCAATCGGTCTTATTGTGGCATTTGATTCTACTGTCCTAGCTTTTTCCAAATTCGTTTTTCTTGTATTTGTATAATCTAGATATTTACGAGTCGCATCTTTCATAAAGGAAGTAGCACGACGGAAAACTGGTAAGGTCTCATCGATCTGCCTCTTGGTAGTTGTCCAAGGCAGCTCACCTGGCTTATCTGATGAGAAGAATACAAGCCCTACAAAACCATTGTACTGGGGGTGCCATCCGGGAAAGCCATCCCCCCAGATTGTTTTTTCTGTTTTGTCCCCTGCCAGTACAACCCGATCATTACATACAACGTACCAGCCCCAGCTTTCCGTGTCTTTAGTTAGGCTCGTCGGGTCGCCTGAATCTTCAGGAGGCGTACCTGCCACTCCAGAAATTATCCGAACGTTAACCCCGGTTTCTGGATCAGTATATTCGTGAGTATATGGGGCGATGTCTTCCCCGTCACGAACACCATATACATGCTGTTTCACGGGGATGCCGTTAATTTTAATTTCAAAACCGTGCTGCAAGAAAAATGAGTAATATTTTCCGACATCTTTTCGGAGTTTGTTGACAAATATTTGATCCGAAAACTCTGATGCGGTAGCTTTTCGTAGGGATTTCACTGATATTTCAGTTCCGACAAATTCACCCGGATCAATTTGATCTAGCTGGAATTCCCATTCGCGACTGGCTGCCCAAGCTGCTACATCAATATCTACCTGAAAAGCTTCATGAGGAGCTTTTTTTGTAGCGCTCTTGATTACGATCTCTTTTCCAATTTTGAATATGGCGCGTTTCATTCCGATGCCATATAGACCAATGGAATTCTCAGCGTCTTTTGGTGCGTCTGCTCTACGGCCAAAGTGAAATGCATATTCTCGGGCGTCTAACAAAGTCATGCCGCCGCAGTTATCTTTTATTTCAAACTCCGTTTCGCTTAAAAGAATGTCAGCAAAATAGCCGGCCAAGTCATCACGGTTTAGATGCTGGGCGTGCCGAGAAGCGCCATCGATGCTGTTGTCCAAAAGATCGAATATGCATTCATCAAGCCCGATATCACGCGTGATCATATCGATAAAAAAATCTTTGGTCGGATCTGCCTTTGCCGTCCACTGCGCCATAAATAACTCCCTCAGCGTAATCTTGATGTTTCACGAATGCAGAAATTGCGCGCCCTTTTTTTAAGAGCGCCGGTGATTGCATAGTGCCAGAGTGAAATGTCAGGTTTCCAGCTTTTCAGTCATTTGAGTTGCGAGTGGGGGTGCTCCGAGGCTTTTATCGACCTGCGAGTAAAGTGAAAGGCGAAGCTTTTGATGCGATTTCTCCGCACCCCCCATTGCGTTTGGTGCTCAAGGCTCAAACGCGCTTCGGACTGGTTGCGGTATTCCCGTAAACAATGGTGGGCTCAAATTGGAGAAAACACGGTAAAAACCACGATTTTCGATTTTTTGCCGCTCTAAATCGGGCCTCTTTCTTTCCCCCCTGCCGGCTCGCGCTGGCGTCGACTATGAAGCGCCTTTTCAATTCCTTTCGAAATGCTTCAAAAACGAAAAACGCCAAATCCTGCCGAACACCGCAGCGCATGTGGGGGCGCCTGGTCTTTTTACCCCCCGACCGACCGGACTTTGCGAGTACCATGGAAGCTGTGGGTACATGTCAAGGGGCAGGAATGGAACTCAGTGAAAAACTCAAGCTGATGCGTACGTGAGAGCGTCTGACTCAGCGTCAAATGGCAGATGAAGTGGGTGTGTATCTGGGAAGCTACAAGAACTATGAGCTGGGGCTGCGCAAGTAAATGAGCTCGTTGGCACTCTTGAAAATCACGAACCATCCCCGCTTTACGAAGTACACGCTGTGGTTTATGTGTGACGAGTTTCCAGTGGCTTGTGAGCAAGTGAGCCCGGTCTGACTTATGTCGATCACCAAGCTGGATGACGGAAAATATTTGGTCGATTGTCGCCCAGGCGGACGCGAAAGCCCCCGAGTGCGGAAGAGATTTCGCACAAAGAACGAGGCGCTTTACTTTCAAAATCAAATATTGGGAGAAGGCGCGCGCGGTACGTTTGAGAAAAAGCCAAAGCGAGATGGGCGAAAGCTCTCAGCGTTGATCACACTTTGGTTTGAGAGCCATGGACGGACGCTCAAGCGAGGTGAAGAACGACAACGGGCCTTGTTAAGCATGGCGGAGCGGATGGGTGACCCTCTCGCTACGGATTTCACCACGGCGCATTTCCCGATGTACCGGACCGATCGGCTTGCCGGGAAATTTAATAGGAAAAAAATTGGGAGTGGTCGCAAGAAAGGCGAAGCTGCGAGAC
The DNA here is from genome assembly GCF_044753305.1 of Pseudomonas sp. NPDC088429. Lineage (NCBI taxonomy): Bacteria > Pseudomonadati > Pseudomonadota > Gammaproteobacteria > Pseudomonadales > Pseudomonadaceae > Pseudomonas > Pseudomonas sp. NPDC088429. Next base: position 41,396 of record NZ_JBIVMX010000041.1, read on the forward strand.
CCCCAAGTCCCAATACGTTGAACCATGGAACTGGCCTACCTACGAGCCGTGTTCAATGAGCTTGAACGCCTTGGTGAGTGGAGTGGGGAAAACCCGCTTGGCAAGGTTCGAGGATTGAAGTTCGACGAGACCGAGATGGCATATCTTAACGCTGACCAGATCAACCCTCTACTCGCAGATCTAGATAACAGATCCATTGCTGCTGGAGTCGTGGCGCGGGTGTGTTTGGCCACAGGCGCACGGTGGTCAGAGGCGGAGGGATTGGCAGCGCGCCAGGTGCGCGATTGTCGAGTTCACTTTGCCCGTACGAAGTCTTCAAAAAATAGAACAGTTCCAATTTCCGCTCCGGTGCAGAAGCAAATCAAAGCTTCGATACCTTTCGGCGATTGCTATAAAAAATTTGGGGCGTCGGTCGAAGCGGTAGAACTTGATCTTCCTGCAGGTCAGTTGACGCACGTTTTAAGACACACCTTTGCAAGTCACTACATGATGAATGGGGGTGACATTCTCACGCTCCAGCGAGTTTTGGGTCATGCGTCGTTAGCTATGGCAATGAAGTATGCGCATTTTAGTCCTGGGCATTTAGCCGAGGTTGTTCGACTGAATCCGCTTTCGTTTGGTGGAATTGGCAAGGGGGAAGTGGGAGATGGGGGAAATTGATTGGTCGCCTGTAGTTCAATCGGTAGCCAAAACAAACTGGACAGCCGTATTCGTCGCTCTGGTGACTGGTTTCACTGCCGTTGCTGGGCCGATATGGGTCTGGTATAGCCAAGTACGAAGAGAGCGAAAGAGCGTGCGCGCGGCTTTGTTTGTAGAAGTGGCGATCCTGATGGAGCTTATAGAGCGTCGAGGTTACCTAGAAAGTCTTCGAGAAGCACAGCAAGAGCTCACTGGCTGGACTGATGAACAACGTGCTGAACACTCTTATGAGTTTTCGGTCAACGTTGCCGGCCCGTACGACATTGTGTATCAAGCCAATGTTTCGAAATTGGGAAGCTTGTCTGAGTGTGAAGCGAGGCTCGTAGTCCGCTTTTATCAGATGGCAGATAGTGTGGTGGCAGACATCGTCACTGGCGGATTGCTGCATAGAGGATCATCAGATCCACAGGACTTCGCCGATGTCGCAGATATCCTTGAAGAAGCACTCCGAACTGGACGTGAATTAATAGACTATAAAACGAGGGGCAAATGGGCCATCAGGAAAGCGAGGGAAAAATGAAGTGTGGACACTTTGTGGACTTTCCAGATTTGATGTGAGTTGCTTTCAAAGGCCAGAAACGACAAAGCCCCGCATTGCGGGGCTTTGAATATGGTGCCGGCACCAGGAGTCGAACCCGGGACCTACTGATTACAAGTCAGTTGCTCTACCAACTGAGCTATACCGGCGTGTGGGCGACGATTATAGCGACTGGATAATTTCTGTAAACCCCTGAATTCAGACTATTTTTGCATCTCTGAAAATCAGGCCCTGCGCAGTACATTTCGCAGCGCTTGGCCGCCCGCCCGATGTGACCGTTTCGCCGGGCGAATGGCTGCACTTCGGCGTGTTCGGCGCGGTGTAGGGCGGTGGCGAGATGTTGTTGGCCGTCGCGTTCGCCAGGCTCAGACGTTAATTATCGAGGAGCCCATTTTCAGTCTTGGGCATGGGTGATAAGGCCGCTGAGCTTTGCTGTTTTTCGGCGGTTATGTCGTTTTGATTGGCGGCTTATGCACAACTGAGTGGCCTGACAACGCGCTTAGGCCTCTTTTTGTGGACGCGTTCTCATTTTGTTCGCAAATCCCTGTTTTATTGGTTTTTTCTGTATGTGAACAAAAAATGACCACAGCTGTTTCAGCGCCGAAACAGGCGTGGATATTGGATCCGAGTAAAATCCATCAACAGAGTTATCCACAGGCTGGCGATGGTTTATTCGCGTTCGGCCAACAATAAAAAATTGCGCGGCGTCAGCGCTGATTCGCAGAAAGTGCCGAGGCGTACGACGTATCCCTGTTCGGCGAGGAAAAGTGCCCGATCGAGGTTCAGCCAAAGCTCCAGTGGTCGTCGGAATAATCCGCGCAGCAGTTCCAGATTGCGTACTTCGGCCAATCGTTGCCATCCCGCCGCTTCCAGTGCGGCCCAATCTGGCGTGCCGACTGTGGATAACTCTTTGAGGTCGGCCAGATCGCGGCAGTAATCGGCGAACGGTTTGTCCAGCCAAGCGCTGGGCAACGATGGCGTTGGCAAATACTCATCAACGCCGCGCACTTGCCGTTGCAGCAGGTCGAAAGCGAGGCGACGGGCCATCGAGGTGTCACGCTGACGTCGGACGCGTGCTCCGGCGGTGACAGTTTCGCTCATCGGCAGCGCGAGATCTTCCAGCGAAAGCTGTAGGAACGATGCTGATCCTGCGCAGGACAAGGCCTGATATTCGCTGCGACTTATGCGGTTGTAGCAGCAAGGCGCGATCGCCATTTGCTGGCAACCTGCGGTGCTGGCCAGTTGCATCAAGCGCACATGCAGATCACCGCAGGCGTGGAGGGCGACGGGCGTGTGGTTCGCGCTCAATACCGCAGAGGCGTTCGTCGCCAGTACGTCCTGCTCCACATGCAAAGCATGTAAGTGATGGCGCTGACTCAACGCCTGACCGCTGGCGACCAATAGAGGATCATATTCAACGCAAGTCAGTTGCTGCCCCGCGCCCAACAAGCGCCGCCCCAAATGCCCCTTGCCCGAACACCAATCCAGCCAGTGCGTCGGCTGCGAAGCGAAGGACAAACGACTGGCAAACGCCTCGATCTGCTGCCACTTGCGCCCCGGTACATCGACATTCAACCGATGTCCCGCAGCTTCCAGCGCATGTTTCGGCAACTCGCCAACCACACTCAACTTAGCCGACAACGCGGCCAGTGAAGCAAAAGGCTCCGGCACATCAGCAAGATCAGCAGGTTGGTTGTGAGCGTTTTCCGCCTCTTCCAGCGACCGCCCGCGCAGCCACAAGGCCAGTTCCGGGTAGGACGCTTCCCAAGCAAGCGAAAGATGTGGGAACGGTCGAGGTTTCCACAGCGCCTGATGCTCAATCAAAAAAGCATCCAGCGCGGTGAAGCGGGCGAGTAAGTCCTCGCCCGTCAGCACGTAGGAAGAATCAACGCCCTTGGCAGGCATCGACGCGCAGCCAGCGCTCCAGCAGCTTGAAGCCGCGCACGAGCACGTAAGCCATCAGCAGATAGAACACGCCCGCCGCGAAGAAGATCTCCACCGGCAGATAGGTGCGCGCGATGATCGTGCGCGCCATGCCGGTCAGTTCCAGCAGGGTCACGGTGCTGGCCAGCGCGCTGGCCTTGAGCATCAGGATCACTTCGTTGCTGTAGGCCGGCAGGCCGATGCGCGCGGCACGCGGGAGGATGATGTAGAACATCGCTTTCGGTTTGGACATGCCCAAGGCCCGCGCCGCTTCGATTTCGCCCGGAGGAATCGCCTGAATCGCTCCGCGCAGAATCTCGGCGATGTACGCCGCTGTGTGCAGGGTCATGGTCACGGTCGCACACCAGAACGGATCGCGCAGGTACGGCCACAACGCACTTGCACGCACCGCGTCGAACTGCGCCAAACCGTAATAAACCAGAAACAGCTGAACCAAAAGTGGCGTGCCACGGAAAAAGAAGATGTAGGCGTAAGGCAACGAGCGCACGTACCAGAGCTTGGAGGAGCGGGCGATGCCTAGCGGAATCGCCAGCAGCAAACCGGCGATGACAGCGATGGCCACCAGTTCCAGGGTCAGGGTCGCGCCCTGCGCCAGTTTCGGCAGCCACTTGATAATGACTTCCCAGTTCATTTAAGCGCTCCTCGCAAAGCCGCGAGCGGCGCGTTTTTCCAGGAAGTGCATGCCGGTCATCGCCAGCACGGTCAGGCCCAGGTACATGATCGCGGCGACCATATAGAAGGTGAACGGTTGTTTCGACACGGTCACGCCGATTTGCGCGTGACGCATGATTTCTTCCAGGCCGATCACCGAGACCAGCGCGGTGTCTTTCATCAGGATCATGAACAGATTGCCCAGACCGGGAAGGGCGATGCGCCACATCTGCGGCATGATCAGCCGGGTGAAGATCCGCCATTTCGACAGGCCCAGGGCCTGGCCGGCCTCACGGTGGCCTTTGGGAATGGCGAGGATTGCACCACGGAACACTTCCGTGGCGTAAGCGCCGAAGCACAGGCCCAGAGCGATCACACCGGCGGCGAAGGCGTTGAGTTGCAGGTCGGGGTTGCCGAAGAACTCACCGAGGGCGCGCATCAGGTTGACCGTACCGAAGTAGATCAACAGTACCCAGAGCAATTCCGGGACGCCACGCACGAGGGTCGAATAAGTGCCGCCAAGCCATTGCAGCGGCTTGTACGGGGAAGTCTTGGCCAAGGCGCCGAGCAGACCGAGCACCAGTCCCAGGCACAGGGCCGTGAGGGCCAGTTGGACGGTCATCAGCGCGCCGGCAGCGAGGGCCGGGCCGAATCCGTAGAGGTCGATAATCATGGAATTCTGTTCAAATTGCGGCAGGCAAAGTCGGGAGCCGGCGCCGTTGCATCACGGCGCCAGTCCCACAGGTCAGGATCAGTAGATGCTGAACGGGAAGTACTTGTCGTTGATCTTCTTGTAGGTACCGTCGGCGACGATTTCCTTCAGGGCAGCGTTCAACTTCTCACGCAGTGGATCGCCTTTACGTACAGCGATGCCGATCTTGTCGCTTTCTACGACCGGGTCACCTTTGAACTCGTAGTTCTTGCCCGCGTCGCTTTTCAGCCAGTCATAGTTGGCGTACTTGTCGGCGAGGATCGCGTCGACACGACCGGAGGTCAGGTCGAGGTAGGCGTTTTCCTGGGTGTCGTAGAGGCTGACTTTGATGTCATCAGCGTAGGTGTCTTCCAGCCAGGTACCGGCCAGGGTTGCACGCTGAGTACCGATGGTCTTGCCTTTCAGCGAGTCCTTGTCGGTTTTGAAGTCGACGTTTTTCGGTGCGATGAACTGCAGCTTGTTCGAGTAGTACGGGTCGGTGAAGTCGACCGCGCCTTTGCGCTCTTCGGTGATCGACAGCGAGGAGATCAGGAAGTCGAACTTCTTCGCGTTCAGGGCCGGAATGATGCCGTCCCAGTCGGACGTGACCACGCTGCATTCGACTTTCATCTTCGCGCACAGGGCGTCGCCGATGTCTTTGTCGAAGCCGACCACGTTGCCGCTGGCGTCTTTGTTGTTGAACGGCGGGTATGCCGCTTCGATGCCCATCTTCAGGGTTTCAGCCATGGCACCGGCGCTGAACGCGAGGGTGACGGCGGCGGCCAGGAAGACCTTTTTATAGTTCTGCATGCATGTTGCTCCGTTAGCGGTTGCTGGACATGAATTGTTTGCAGCGCGCCGAAAGCGGGTTTTCGAACACCTGCTGTGGCGATCCTTGCTCTTCTATAAGGCCTTGGTGAAGGAACACCACTTCGCTGGAGACCTGACGGGCGAAGCCCATTTCGTGGGTCACCAGCAGCATGGTGCGGCCTTCTTCGGCCAATGCGCGGATGACACTAAGTACTTCCTGAACCATTTCCGGGTCAAGCGCCGAGGTGGGCTCGTCGAACAGGATCACCTTCGGTTGCATCGCCAGCGTGCGGGCAATCGCCGCGCGTTGTTGCTGACCGCCGGACAATTGCGCCGGGTATGCATGGCGTTTGTCGGAGATGCCGACCTTGGCCAGCAGCGCTTCGGCGACTTCGATCGCTTCAGCTTTGCTCTGACCGAGCACGCGACGCGGGGCCTCGATGATGTTGTCGAGGATGCTCATGTGCGGCCACAGATTAAAGTTTTGAAACACAAAACCAATCTCGGAGCGCAGGCGATTGATCTGTTTGCCGTCGGCGGCAACCAGTTCGCCATTCTTGGCGGCCTTGAGCTTGAGTTCTTCACCGGCCACCAGAATCTGGCCCTGGTGCGGGTTTTCCAGCAGGTTGATGCAACGCAGGAACGTGGACTTGCCGGAACCGGAGGAACCGAGGATCGAGATCACATCGCCGTCGCGCGCGGTCAGCGAGATGCCATGGAGCACCTCAAGCTGTCCGTAGCGTTGGTGCAGGTTGCGGATTTCAAGCGCGCGCGTGGCC